>NZ_JBHUOR010000041.1:0-64043 GCF_042686175.1 Kurthia populi
CTTTGTAGCATAGATACCTGTGCCATACTCGACATAAATGGCCCATTCTGCACCGACTGTGACAACCGCTTTTAAACCACCATCCAGCACTTCAACCTCAATTGATTGGCGCAAGTAACCGGTATCAACCGGCGCCAATGCTCTAGCTTGCGACTGGATAAGATTGGCCGTATCAATTACAGCACGTTTTGCATCATCGAGTACGCTATTTCCCCAACGCTCAATTGCGCGCTGTAGCTTATTTGAACCAAATTGCGTAATGCTCATTGACTCACCCTCTTTAATGCCACACGCATAATTTCATGCATGCCGCCCTGGTCCTCTGCATCTGTTTCAACCTCGTATTCAACACCCTCGAAGCGGATGCGAGTATTCGGTTTAATGTCAGCGCCATACGCATAATACATATAGCGGTCTAGTTGGTGTTTAATCTGCATCGCATTGTATTTTTCGGTTGCACTTGGTGTATCAATAAAGCATGCAAACGCATCGTGTAACGTGTGCCATTCGCCATCTTGCACATTGCCTAGTTCATCCTCTGAACCTTCTACGAAGTGCAATACAACGGCTGTGTGCGGAAATTCATTTGCATAATCAAAATACATGGAACTTCGCTCGCTTTCGCGGCAAATACTGCCCATACAATGCTTTCGGGAAATCAATGTTGTATGTGTAGCTGACAGTACCCATTGAACGGCCTTTAACACCAGCGTTTGTCATGTTGTGCTGTAATGCCTTTGCGATGAATACTTTATAGTTCGCTTTCATATCGCTAATCGGAGCGACTACTTCCTCGCCAATTGCATCGTATACATACTCTGCAACGTGTTCAGCTAGAAGCGGCAACATCATCTTGACGTATTCATCCGATTTGTCGCCTTTAATTTGTGCGAGCGCTTTGAAATACGTTACTTCTTCATCGGTTGCTTGCCACATCTAATCACCACTTTCGGTTTTTGTAGCTTTTGCGCGTGGTTTCGGCTTTGGCTTTACTTCCACTTTTTCATAGTCACCTGTTTTGATTAATGAAGCGGCGTGAGCTTCACTTACCGCCCACTCCACTCCTGTGTTTTTGTTCTTTACTAACATGTAATACCTCCTAAGATGGACGCTTCACTGATAGCACCGCTAATGCTTCTGGACGAACTACTTTAGAGCCGTATAAATGAAGTCCTTTTAACGCATCTGAGAATGAGTTTTCAGGGCGGTATGCTTCAGCGTTTTTCGCTTGCTCTGCGCGTGACCATGCGATTTGGTGTCCTGCGATAACCTTGAAGTTTTCTTCTGCCGCACCATCTGCTACCGTCACTTTTGGTGCATTGTTTGATTTAAGGATGTTGAAACCTGCCGCACGACCTACTAAACCATTTGCTAAACGGTCATCAGTTGTTGATGTACCAGCAGCTACAAAGCGAGAATCTTTTAGTAATAGACCTTCATAGAATGGTGGCACGATTACCCAGCGACCATCTGCCGGCACATTTGCTTCATCAAGTTTTGTAGATAGATCCACTAGATAGTCATACGCCGTTTCTTTCGTTACTGCGATTGGCGCTGCATCTGTACCGATTAAGTTGTTAGCTGCGGCTTCAACGTACTGTGACGCATAGTGTTTATCTGCTGTGTTCGCTAAACCGTAAGCGGCTTCTTTCATTGCGGCATCCATTAACTTTGGATTTTGTTGGATTTTGTCAATGTCATCAATTTTGAAATTGAAGTATTTTGCTTGGTTAATTACAAGGTTACGTGTTGCATCTGTTAATTCCTCTGCATCTGTAATTGTACCGTTCTTTGTGTAGTCACCGATTGATACAGCACCGATGTTGTTAATTTTTACAGTGTCGCCACATGCGCTAATTTCACCTTCGTAATCAGTGTTCATTACACCTGCTTGACCGAATACTAATGTGTTTTGTAAGTTTTCTAGTAAGCGTGCTGACCAGATAGTTGGGATAAAGTTGTTAATTGCCATAATTGTTTTTCCTCTTTTCTAATGTTTTATTGTCCACTAAGCACCTTCTGCACTTCTGACCAATTCGCATTGATTTCTTGCGGTGTCATTTGTGCAATACGCTCTTTGGTAAGCGCTGGTGCTTGTTGCTGTGGCGGTGTTGGATTGTCTGTCGATTCGTTGAAACGACGTTTAATTTCTGCTTGTACTTTTGCATCTACAGCTGATTCGAAGTGTTCTTTGAAGCGGGCCATGTTAGCTGTAGTTGTTTCTTCATCATTGCGTACAAGTAAGTCAATGATGTCTGATGGTACGTTGTAATCCGAAGCTGTTTTAAGCGCTGTATTCATTAGTTTTTCTTGTGCAGTTGCATTGCGCATCTGCTCTAATTCAGCTTCTACAGCACGTAGCTTTTTGTCTTGCGGTGTTTCTGGTGGGAATTGCTCATTGATCGCATCTTGAATCTTTTTTGGTAATGTCTTTGTTTCATACGTTTTAATCGCATCTGTAACACGACTATCTGCGAATGACTGCAAATACTTTTTACCTTCGTCTTGTTCCAACAGGAATTTTTGAACTGCATCAAGTGTCAGTGTCGACTCTGCCCCTTGTGGTTCTGTAGCCTGTGGCTCTGGCGGTGTTGGTTCACCTTGTGGTGGTTCGTCTGCAAAGAATTGCAGGTCTAGCTTTAATAAGTCTTTCATATTTCCTCCTTGCCCTCATAAGTTGCCGTAGCCCCTCACAAGTTCAATGATTGTCAGATGTTCTTTAATGTCTGCGTCTGCAAAAAGACATAATAAATAGACAGTTTAACGTCGTGTCTAGGACGAGATATTGTGACCACTGCCTTTCCGCGTAAGTAACGCTGTCTTGCTGTGATTAAATATTTGGTAATTCAATACTTTCTGCATCAGCACGTAACATTAACATGTTTGCGTACTTTTCCATATGGAATAATTGCATCGTTAATGTTTCGTGACTCGCTTTAGGTTCAAAAACCAGCGTTCCTTTATCCCAGTTGTCTAACATTTTAGATAGCCCGTTGATGCGAATCATCAGTTGCGCATACTCGCCGATGAAGCGGTCCTTGTAATCCTCACTATTCATCAATGCTACTGTTTCACTTAACCCCATATCCTCACCACCTTTCAAGATAAAATAAATACCGCTAGGAGCGGCTATTTTGATGCCGTTCAGCTAATTCGTTATATTCTTCAACCCAATCGGGCGGTATAACTTTCTCTACTGCTGTGAAGCGTCCAATAGCTTCAACGATATGTTCCATCCGTTTTTCATCATGTAAGTGACGCGGAAATATGCCTAGTGGCGGACGTTTTCTATTCATTTTACTCACGCAATCCTCTCCATTCTCACAATCTCATTTTGTTGCAGCATCTACACATTGTTTTGCATTCAACTGAACTGTCGAAGCGGTTGCTAGTGCAAAATAAAAAGCTGACGCAAATGGATAAATCCGCATCAACTTCTGATAAAACTTTATTCGTGCTTTTAACTCGTTTTCTTTACTCATTTAGCACCTCATTTTGATATGCTAATTCAGATAACAATGTAATACAGGAACTAGCAAATATTACTCTAAATTTTAGTTTCTTGATGTAAATAAATTATGTATAAAGCACCGTTTTAGGTGCTTTTTTGTTTTCTTTCCCATTCTTCATATGTGATGTAAGAAGTCACCTTATTAGGCGGCTGTATTTCTTCATCTGCCTTTTGATATGCTTTTGCATACGTGTGACCTTTTTTCATGTACTCGTCAATCTTATCCGCTAGTCGTTTCTGATACTTCGCGTCTTTATAGTCACGACCTCTACGCACTCCTGGCAACTGCCCGTCAATGAGTTTAATCTTCACACAACGGCAATTAATATCCATATGCGCTACATTCCACATTGTTGGACCTTTCGCTTTCATGCCTTTGAAGTGGAAATATCCTTCTTTGTCGGCTCTTTGACCATCTAACTTACGATGTTGATGTCGTGTACGTTTATCAAGCGTTGAGAGCCACAAGCATTCAATATCAGTATACTTTCGCATTTCTTCCGTTACTGCTTCATCTGCGAGCGACATTGCTCTAGCGCCCTCTGTACGTGCGACAGTTCTTGCTCTGTTTTGACTAAACCCAACAGCATTTTCAATTCGTTTCGCCATCTTCCAGTAACCTTCACCGGCAAGTAGCGACTGACTAACTTCAATTTGAATCTTGCGAATGATTTCATTTCGATGTACTTCAAGCACACCACGCAATCGAAGAAATTCGATAGGATTAACTAATGCTGCCGCAATAACGTCCTCACTTGGTAATGTAAATCCATCTTCTGTGCCTTGATACACTTGAAATAAATAAGCTGCCAGTAAATATTGCTCAACATAAATACGCTGTTGCGACGCTTCAATATCCTTTACGATTTGCGTGTAATCTGCATTTAACTGTTGTGCAATGCGTTCGAGTTCTTTCGATAAACGATTGTACTTATTTAAGTCTGTGTAACTACTCTCGTCACTCTTTACAAACTTACTGTACATATTGCTAAGCGTTGCCAGAATCTCTTTTAAACGCTTTCCGAGCAGTTCATCGACTTCTCGCTCACTCTGTGCGATTAATTCGTCTAAACGCTTGATAATGTCTAATTGATTATGAATTTGTTTCGGCATCGTCGTCACCTACAAGTGGGCCTAATTGTGTACTGTAAGCACTTGTTTCACGCTCAATTAATTTTTTCTCGTATTTCGAATCATCGACTATACCTTTAATGTTATCGAATAACGTTTCGTCCGAAATGATACCTTTCATCTTAGTTGCGAATTCAGCTAAATGCGCTTTATCTTGCGGCACATTACGACTGAAACCAAATGATATTTTGCGATAGTCGATACCGTCTGTGATAATACGCCAGTTTGAACAAATGACTTTGAATTGCTCACGTAATCCTTTTGAGAATTTACGTGCCTTTGTGCCAGCTTTCGCTTCAAGGTCCATCATCTTCCACTTACGTGATTCGCCCGATTGTGCGCTGCCACTGAAACTCTCATCTGCCATGTTCACGCTGCTACTAAATTTATGGATATTTGATACAAGCATATTTTTCGTATTTTCAAGGAATCCATCATTTACATTTTTCGTAATGAAATAGGCTTTCCCACTTTGGCCATCGTAAGAAGTTGGTAGTGTTAAAACACCTGTACGTTTCGCTTTTTCAGCTTCTTCCTTCTCCATTTCGATTCCTTCGAGCGCTAAGTATGCATGAGCAAACGCTTCTATTTCATTTACACTGTCACTTGTGACAACATCATATGCATCAATAAGTGGCTCGACCTTTTCGAAGTCACACATTTCTTCATTGTTGTTTTGGAATAGAGCAACCGGGATGTGATTGAAGCCATGCGGTTTCGTTTCAACAAGCAGCAACTCGCCTTTTTCATTCGTGGCAAAGCGTGTTAATTCAGTGTCTGTGTATACAGTAACGAGTAGGCCCTTTTCGCCACCTTCTTTCACTGGGGCTGTTTCTTGATAACGAATAGCATGCGTTCGTTTCGTTCCGTTATAAACAAAGAAAATTTCCCACGCAGGAATGTTCATTACTCGAAGCGGAGGGAACTCGCTTTCTTCTAAGGATTGCTCTGGATCTTCTACATTTTCAAGGTACATCAAACGCGCAGCATAACCAGCAGCACTCATGTACGTGCATAGTTCGGCATCTAAATCCGCCATTTCATTTGTCGTGATTAAATCATCTAATAGATTATTGAACGATTGTGCAACAGCTTGTGCGTTTTCATAAGATACTTCATCTACTGTGTACGACACTTCATTACCAAATAAGTAACCAGTCACTTGGTCCACAATGTACCCTCTGAAATCATTTGTCAGTTGATTATTTGGCTTTGTAATATCCTCAACTGTTCGACTTTGAATCTCTAGCCCTTTTTGTAAATAACGTTGATACAGCGCACTTGTTATGCTTTTTGAATTCTTGTGAAGCGCAATAGCTTCTGCAACTGTATCTGTATTCACGTTATCTAATACATAGCTCACACTACTTCTAGGTCCCATATTTTCAACTCCTTATAAACTAAATCCTGCTTTTGCTTTACGTGATGTACGCATATCCTCAGAGAATGAATAGCGTGTGGCATCAATTGTATGGTTATCCTTGTCCTCTAAACGCGGTTTCGGATTACCGTCTTTATCTGTTTGATAGTCGATGTTCTCGAACTCTTTTGCGATGTTTGGTGTACGAAGCGGGTCAATGATAATAGCGTCTAAGTCATCAAGCCATTGCTCGCCATACTCAACGCTATCTGGACCCTTCTTCACGCCTTTGATACGTTTAATACCATGCTCGTTCTTCAGTTCTGCAATTGACTTCGGCTCGGCACTATCAGCGAATATTTCATCTGATTGATAGCCTTTGCTATGCAGCCACTTGGCGAACTCTCGGTTACTAATCTTTTGGCCGTAATGTTCATCCAGTGCATAAATGACGTTTTTCTTCTTGTCATAATGCCATCGCACGAATGCTAAAGGGTCTGTAGCATAACCGAAATCAACTGCGTTACGAATGTTATCAAATGAAGCGGCCATTTCGTCTGTGATGATGCCCTTCTCAATTTGTAGGTTGTCGAATGGTACGACACCAGAGCCAATCGCTTCACCGAGATATTCCCATCTGTACCGCATTTCATTTCGTTCTTTAGCTGCGTTTGCTTCTTCAATGAATTGCTTTGAGATAAACGGGTTATCTAAGTACGTTGAAGCATGAACGAATGTATTATCTGCAACAAATGCACTCTCATACTTCTTGTTCACCCATGACTGCTTACGCTTTGGCGGATTGTACGAATAGAAGAACTTATAAAAAAGACCATCAGCCAATTCCCCACGTAGTAGCGAGTTGGTGATAGTCGTAATTTCATCTTCTGTTTTAAACTCTGCTAATTCCTCTAACCAAGCAAGCGCAAATGGAAAGTTAGCACTTTTTAATGATTTGATTCGCTCTGGCTCACTTGCTCCACGAAACACCATGTAATTTCCTCTTGGAATGTAAGTAATTCGCATCGGACTTTTATTTACCTTGAACAAATGCGTTACGCCTTGTTCGCCAATAGCCCACTTCATCTGCTCGAAAATAGATAACTCAATTGTATTGTCAATCTTACGAATACCTACCGCATTTAAAGGATAGCGCATAAGTAGTTGTACGATGATGTGCGCAATGTCCGATGACTTACCACTACCACGACCACCCTTGCAAACGACATTTAGAATATCTTTGCTAATAGATGCTTTCCATACGCTATGAAACTTCTTTGGCAGCAGTTCAGATAATCGTTTCACTGTCATTCGTCATCACCGCTAATATCATCAATGAATTGTACTGCGCCAGCTACTTCGACCTCTGCTTTTTCAGTGAACAACTTGTAACGCTTACCAAGTAATTCTGCAGCTTTATTAGAATCTGAAAGGCGAGCGGGTATTTCGATGATTTCAATTTCTTCTGTTTTCACCGTTTGCTTTTTGCCATCAACCCATTTTGAAGTTTCTTTTGAAAGTGCCATAGGAACAAATTCTTTGTGTTCTCGACGCATAACACCTGTTAGATATTGCATGACCTCTGTAGCGTCTGCAATGCGCTCTGATGACATTTCTTCGAGCCTTTTTTTTATATAATTTGAGATAACAGGTTTTAACAGGTTTTCTGCCCCGATTTGTTGAGCTGTCTTCTTGCTATACCCTGCTTTAATAGCTGCTTCCGTAGCATTCCCCAACTCAATGTAATAGTCTGCGAACTTTTGTTGTTTAACGGTTAATTTCACTCGCTCACCTCCTTTCAACTAATAATCTTATCCCTATTTATTTTGCGTTCTTTGCTTTCTTCCTAGACTGTCGTGCTTTCTTTAAATCATCCAATTCAATCCAACCACCATCTATTTTAGAATATGTAACGCATTTAAGTGATAGTTCTGGATAACGATATTCAAACAATTTCTTCTTAATCTTGAAGTCTGTTGTTTCCATGCCCTTCACGTCCACAACCTCAATATGACCATCTGCATAAGTTACAACAAAGTCTGTAATGTATGTAATCGCTCGATGTAATTTCCCGTGTTTCCTAAACGATGGCTGTAACTCGTATTTCACTTGCATCTCAAACGATTGCACAATGCCGTCATTATGTAATTGTTTCAAATGCATGTAGTACTTCGCTTCATTCTTTGAATGAAACGTAATGTCATCAATAACAACTTTCTTATTGCCGTACTTACTACGTGTCATTTCTTTTTCTCCCCTTTTCTATTTAACGTTAAGTTAAACACCATAAGCGTAATCCCTATCGCACTAAACCAAATAGGAACAGGCTGTTGCTGAATCATCATCGTTAAAGTGATTACCGCAGTTCCTACAAACATCACGAAAACGAAATCTTTCACCACGATCAACTCCTTCCAAAATAAAAAAGCCACACTCGCAATGAACGTGACTTTCTCATTTACTTCAATTATTTTGATGCATCCTCTAAAATTTTAATAATTTCAGAACCCATATCACCTTGCGTTTTTAATGGCTCTTGCAAAGTTTTTCCTGTTTTGTACTCAATGGCTACTAAATGGACCTTTTCTTCATCGTGATAGAACCATTTATATTCCCAGATAAGTTCGTTTTCAGAAACGTAAATCTTGCAATCATTACTACCATGAAAACCTTTCGAAATACTCATATTCTCACCTCCCACTTCAACATAACAAAATGGGAATTTTTAGTATATTAACTATTTGATATATAGAAAATTTCTCATAGCGTTTATTTATCCCGTCTTAGCACAGTATAACTGTAGCCATTTTACTTCTTGGGTTGTCGTCTTTTTTTATTATTATTTATTTTATGTTTTAAAAATTATGTATGAGAGCCGGGAGGACTCTCTAAGGGGATAGGATTCAGCGTCTGCATGGGTTACATTTTGTGCATTTGTCGGATAACCGAACGCTAAGTTATGTATGGCGAGTAACGCTGCTATGCTCAACTCACCTATTAAATTGTCAATGTGCATGATTGTAATGATGTATGAAAAAACCACAATTTGTATGCACATAGAGTTAATCACTCCTGTAAGCCGATGACGCTATCACGATTAATTCGGTTGATTGATATTCATCGACTTACAGGAAAAATTAATTTCCCGAAATATACATCCATTGAGGAAAGATAGATATAAAGGGCATTACACGCTCAAGATGTATTGAGAAACGTTATATTTCCCACGCCCCATATACAACTCCCCGACCTCCCTTCCATTGTACACCGTCGAAAATGTCGGTTGCAAAAAGTGGGGAAAGTGGGGAATTTGACGAATTTACTTACCAGATTTTACTCGTTTGTTGAATCCTTCTTGCAAGAATTTCAGCACATATTCATTTTCAATAGCTGTCTTTAACATGCGATTTCTCATGCTACGCGCTGTTTTGCGGTCTTGCCCTAGCTTGTTCGCAATCTCCGCTAACTTCTTACCTACGAGCATATCCTCGTACATCTCATGCATCTTCGCGCTCTCGAATTGGATAACAGCGGGTATATAATCAATTAAGTCAATTTCAGCTTTATATTGCAGCAAGCGTTCGTATGCTCGTTTTTCTTTTAATTCCATCGCATCTAATTCAGCAGCACTTTTACCGGAGCACCCCTTCGGCATCACCATGTCGATTCCATATTCAGCGATGCCATATGAAACACGTAGGGAGAACCCGAATACACGTTTTTCTAACTCCTTAACCGAATCAAATTTCCAGTGATAATCCTCGATTAATTCCAACAACTGTGTTTTTAATACTTCACTATTCCAGTCGTTTTGTATGCGATCCACTTGTTCTACTTCAACTTCAATCATCTTATTTGTTTCTTCCATCACTGCAACCATATTCAAATCCCCCTACATATTCGTTTTCTTAATCAAATTCTTTGGTTTTCTTCCAATCACCTGGTCCATCATCTTCACACTGCCGAAATCAATCTTTACTGGATAGCATTTTTCTTCGCAATCGAATCGCTTGTATGCTGTGAATACATGCTCACTCTTACGTTTACGCACACTACTGAACGCACTGAACATTAGCGTTATCCTTCTTTTAAATTCCTCAATCGCTTTCACACTGCTACCCCCTATTTATAAACTTTCACTAACTTACTGTCTCTACGTCCACTGTGCATGCCCATCAAACGTTCAATATCTGCCTGTGTTAGCTTCTCGCCACCTTTGTGTTGCGGTTTCTTCCCTTGCCCCTCGAACTTTACCTTAGTCACGTAAATCACCCCAAAACAGCAAGCCAACGCCTACAAATACAACGCTCATTGCGCCGCACATAAACCAACCGATATTTTCAATCATTCTCATATTCCTCCTTAAACAAGAAAAAACACCGAATCTGTACACACTTATCCCGTTTAGGACTTCATGTGACAAACTCGGTGTTTCCGCTATGTTGTCGTTATTTAACTATGTTTAAATTCTACCAAATAAGGGAATATTAATCAATTATCTATTCGTACTATTTTCATGTTTTGCGTCATAATATTTTCTCGAAAAGTGTGACGATTGTTTCACCATATTGATTTGATTGTAGCGCCATTCGATTAGCACATCACCAAACCCACCTTCTGGAATGTCGATGCATTCTAACTGCCCATTGACTACGATATACACTTTATTTTCTTCAAGCATATGTTTTAATTTATTTTCAACATTTTTTTCAATTTTATGCATATATTACCTCCACGCTGGGTACATATAAGTATCACTGTAACCATATTCTTAATCTCATATTCTTAACACACTCGCGGAAACGGGTGTGTTTTTTTATTGTTCTTTTGGCACACCTAGCAAATCATCAATCTTTTTAATGATTTCATTTGCATCACAGCAATGATAATCGAACGTAGTGCGCTCATAACCGCAAGCCATAAACGATAGCAACTCACGAATAACCCCTAGTTCATCATCTGTCATTAGCAACGCTTTCACATTAGTCGCAAAACCACCTGTTACCCCATCGCCTTCGATTGTGGCCACTTGCATACGACCTTCGAAGTTTTCTACTGTACAAGCCATACCTTGCCCTCTAATAGTACATACAGCTTTTTGGAAATCGCTTATGTTTGTCATTTGTAGCACCTCCTTTTAAAAATTATTGCTGAAAGAACCTAAATGAAATTGCACTTACATTAATATTTTCCTTGTCCGCTTTTGAAAGTAGGTCTGGTTGCGAGAAATAGCGTGGCTTCACATGAAAGAATGATTTAATCTTATTCATTTCGTTGAAATCGGGTTTTGCATAATTATTTTCAAAAGACCATACCTTTTGTTCTGACAACCCAATTTTATCCGCTAATTGCGAACGTGACAGGCAATGTAAATGACGAAGGTTCTTTAAGTTGTCGCCAATCCATTTCATCGCGCTGTTACCCCTGTGCTGCCGAATCCATTTGCTCCGCGGTCTGTTTCATCTAGTTCATCCACTTCGATAATTTCCGGATGCGCTACTGGTGCAATGACCATTTGAGCAATTTTTGTGCCGCGTTCAATAAGAATCGAATTTTCTGGGAACGATTCGCAAAACTGAATTTCTTCACAAGCTAGATTTTCGATAATTGTCGTTTCTTGTGGCGCTACGATTAATCGTCCGTTTACTTCATCAACGCGATAATTCGGCAGCGCTTTATTATCAACAATGACTTTCACCTCACCACGGTACGGTTCATCTACTGTACCCAATTGCACGCGTAAATCCGTTTTGCTAGTGATACCACTTTTAGGTCTGATTTGCGCTTCATATCCATCCGGTAAAGCGATGGCGATGCCAGTTGAAACAGCAATTGTTTCATTCGGCTCGATTACTACTTCTTCATCTGCAAATAAATCAAAACCGCTGTCCGTAGGGTGCGCCTTTACTGGCATAACTGCTGTTTCTGTTAATCGTTTAATTTGTAGTTTCATTCTTCAATCTCTCCACTTCTTTTTCTAATTGCTTAACTCTATCTTCTAAATGCTTGATAATCGCATCTTTTTCCACCGACTTACGCCACTTGCTGTGATATGCTCGCGCTGTGCTGTAAGCGATATTCATATGTTGCATGACGTATTCAAGACTTTTCGCACGATCAAACAGTTCGAATATGCATTGTTGCTTAGTTTTTCGTTGTATCACCTTGCACCTTCCTTTTAGCTAAACAAACTCAATTGTTCCTGCTGTACATCTGACGTAATTTCGTATTTTTCGCACAACCATTCGATGAAATTGTCACGCTTCACTTTCATTAATTGCTCATTCCTATTCAACACCTGCTGCACAAATTCAGAAACTTCATTTTTTATCCACAGCGTAAATTCCAATAAATCATATTCTTGCCCTACTTTAATGCCGAATACTCGCAAATAAACCTCTAAGTTCGGCTGATATTTAATATCTTTTACAACTTCTTTATACAGCGACATTCATTGTCCTCCATTCCTTCCATGCTTACATGCACATATACTCATATTACCAACCCGCCCACCCGAGCCATGACGCTCATTATTCATTATTCAAAACTGGACCACGACTGTCATTCAAACAAACTTATCTGCTCGTATTCTTCAGTCAATTTGCGAATGTCCTTCACGTTGAACGGCCCACATGCTGTATGAATCGTATTTCCTTCGACCGCAACAATTATCGTAGTGTACCAGCCGTCACATACATAACAACGAATTTTTTCACCCTTCGCATATGCTGCTGGTTGTAATTCGTACACCTTACGCCACCCTTGCACAATCGCTTCAACATCTTGTGTCATAACGTATCTTCCAACTGATACTCACTAAATCGATTCTTCAACCGCATATTCTCGCGTCGCAAGTCGTCATTTTCTTCTAAAATTTCATTCGTGTACGTTTCAGCGCCGTGTAACCCTTCTTGCAATAACGCAACTTGTGACTCCAGTTCCGTAATGCGTTCGAATGATTTCATTTACTACACCTCATTTCATGAATACGAGCCAATGCGTTTTACTTCGCTTATCACCGAACAAAGGTTGTTGACCAAAGCAGTCTAAAACCTCTTTTAATGAAATTTGGTCCTCATTCCATTTGAAAATCAATGTACCGTTAGGTTTCAACACTCGCATACATTCGTCAAAACCTTGCATTAAATCCATGCGCCATGTTGCTTCGTTCAATTGACCGTATTTTTTTGCGAGCCAACTGTTTTCCCCAGCGCGCACTAAATGCGGCGGATCGAACACGACCATGTAAAAACTCTCGTCCTTAAATGGCATATCACGAAAATCCGCAACCACATCTGGCGCTACGATTAATTTACGGCCGTCACACAACTCTGTATCTTCTTCACGAATATCCATGTAAGTTACATCTTTATTTTGCTTATCAAACCAAAACATGCGACTACCACAACATGCATCTAAAATTCTTTCTCCCATAACTCCCACCTCTTTCTAATTAAAACGGCAAATCGTCTGAATCAACTGTTTGTCGACTATTATCCGGCGCTGACGGTTGCTCGTATTGTTGGTATGACGGCTGTTGATTATAGCCTTGTTGTTGATTACTCGGTGCGTTTTGCTGTTGATATGCACCGTTTTGACCGTTGTTTGTAGACGGTTTTGATTCAAGGAACTTCACGTTATTAACCATAATGTCAGTTGTGTAAACACGTTGACCATTTTTCTCGTATGAGCCTGTACGCACTTCACCTTGAATACCAACGAGCGAGCCTTTCGCACAGTATTGACCGATAAGTTCGGCAGTTTTTCTCCAGGCCTGGCAAGATAGAAAGTCTGTTTCCTTCTCGCCGTTTGCGTTTTTAAATTGACGGTCCACAGCTAGTGTGAGGCGAACCACAGCAACCCCACTTTGTGTTTGACGTAATTCCGGGTCCTTCGTGATGCGACCAATTGCGCTGAATGCTTGCATTTATTTTTCCTCCTGTTGTTTGATTTCTTTCATGATTTGCTTGTGTAGTTTTTCGAACGCTTTACGAGCTACACTATCTGTCAAAATATCCGCGAAAACTAAGTGATGAATACGTTTCTTATTTTCTTCATAGCGTTCTGCGTTATCACCTAACGTGAAACCTTGTTTGTTCAATTGCGTTTCGATGTCGTCTGCTAAAACACCATACGAGACACGAACTTGAACTGCCTTTTGTTGCTCCATCATTACCCCTCCATATACTTATTTTTTAACTGCTCCAATTCTGCTAAAAATTCCTGCTGTTCATCCGCATCTAGTTCACCGAATCGAACAACGATTTCCGTCATTTGGTCCTCGATGCAGTCTTGTGTTGTACCTTTCATACCAAATTTCCTTTTCTGTATTGATAAATGTTTTTACGTAACGTCGTCGGATTGACACCGTATTTCGTTGCGACTTCTGCCCATGTCATGCTTTTTTTTAACTTTTCAATCTCTACCATTCTTTCTTTTAGCGCTTTGATTTCCGAACGCTTATACTTGTCAGTGCGCTTTTTACCTTTGGCATGTGCGCTCCGTGTTGTAGTTGCTAAATTGCTTAATCGGTTATCGAAATTATCGTTATTCTTATGCACGATTATTTCACTTTTTCCAACTGGGCCATAAATTGCTTCATACACTAATTTATGCACATTTTTCTGTACACCACCCGTCAACTGAACACCGTGCGCACGTAGTGAACGCCTCTTTTTTAACCTACGTAAAGTTGTCGCTCTCGCTGTTGCAGAACCTTGCAAGAGATTCGAATACACATTACCTTCACGATCTACGTAATAAACCGGAAACTCTTTCACTTGGTAACACTCAATGCCGAACTTTTTAATATTTTCAAGTGCCCCTTCCACTTGATTAAGTGCGTGGAATATCGGGCATCCTGCGCAAGGCTCAACGGATGATTTATCACGTTTCTCGCACACCTGGCAATTTTCGAATAACTGCGCTTGAAAGCATAAAGTTTTTAAACGTTCTGCACGTTGCTTTTTGCGATCTAACATGTTGCCCTCTCCTTTATGGCGCTCTACAACGCCTTATTTTAGTCTTAAACCCCAATCTCAATCTTTTCTGACCACGCTCGCACTTGCTTGTACCCTTGTTCCTCGTACTCCGCCAGTTCTGCCAATTTTTCATACGGCGTCACAATCCACGAATGCAAACGTTTGTTGTACATCTCTGCATACAAAATCGTTTTTTTCTTTGTCACTTTTACGCCACGATCCGTAGCATGAAACTCACGAACTTTGTTATTAAATGCAACTTGTCGTGCTTTACGTTCAGCGTATTCGTGTTGGCGTTTAACAAACAGCGTGTCAACTGGAATGCCTGCTTTCGTCATCGTACTCATACCGCAATCAACTCCCTTCCCTCAATAAACTCGTCTGCAACCTTTAAACAGTATTTTTCAGCGTCTTGTATGTCTAACTCTGCATACTCCGCAAAAGCTGTCATAGCGTCGTTAAATGCGTCTGACGCGTAA
Organism: Kurthia populi; assembly: GCF_042686175.1. Taxonomy (NCBI): domain Bacteria; kingdom Bacillati; phylum Bacillota; class Bacilli; order Caryophanales; family Caryophanaceae; genus Kurthia; species Kurthia populi. The sequence continues at coordinate 15,463 of NZ_JBHUOR010000041.1, forward strand.
CCTTGTTGAGCGTATGCAACTATCACACGACACATGAGTAAGCGCTCTGTATTTGTGCGGTTATTCATCGCCATCACCTAATGCTTGTCGAGCTTTTTTGCCGTTATCATTCAAAATATCTCCTGGCACTGTTTCTAAATCATTAATTTCATGCCATTCGTAATTTTCTTCATCTGCATAAAATTCAAGCGCTTCACGTAATCGGCTATTTTCTTTAACAACCGCCATTGTTTCATTGAGCCGCTCATTTTCAGCAGTTATTCCTGACTGTGAACGTGCTTTTTGAATACCTAAAACCACGTAATCATCAACTTGTGCGTAATCTGTAATGTAAGTGACCTGCATTAAAATGCTGTAACCTGTAAAATCTTCACCATTCCACTCTTTCAAGTCCAATAAATCGCCAACTTGATAGTTGCGGTCATTTTTACGAATTTCGAATGTTTTTAAACCTTTTGCTACTGCGCCGAAATATTCAGGAAGTATTTTAAGTTCATGTTTATTCATCATCGTCACCGCCCAACCGCATCGTGCCCTCTAACGCATCTTCAACGATTCGGTAAATCTCTTGTGACGTTAAAATGCCTATGTCGTCATAAATCTTTTCTAACGCACGTTGGAAAGTATCCGCATTTTCACCTTCTAATTCGAGCGCTTTTGACGAAACTTTCAAGTGAAATTCGAGTGCATTACGTTGTTTTTTTAACTTTTTATTCTCAGCATCTAATTCAGCGTACTCGGCATATGAAACATCACGTACATTCATGAGTTTTTCGACTGTTTCGATAAGCGCTGGCACATCCTGTCTAGCGTGTGCGATGAATTCAGCGTCATTATATTTTGATGATTCTCCGAAACGATGGACTTCGATAAGCCCGTTATCTTCACCATCCATCCATACGTCTGTAATATATGCACGACTATCACTTTTTTTATCAATTCTCCACGCACCAGGTGTTGTATTCACTACACGCGCTTTAATCGCGTCTAACTGTTCTTTATTCATCACCAAGCCCTCCCCCTAAAATTCTGTTTTCGTCCATTCGCTTGTTCGAAAGCACATTCACTGTTTCGCTTAGAGCCTAATTTTCACGTTCTAGCTGTCTAACGCGCTTCTTCAAATCTGCCACTTCATCTGCTTTGTCGTTGAAAGCATGAAGGATATGGCGCTTTTGGCGTGTAGTGTTTTTTAGTTCGATTCCCATTTCGCACTTTTCGGTATAAGCAGTAACACGCATTTTTCCGATTGCAATTAAATCTCTTTCATACGACTTTCTTATTTCGCGTTCTTCTGCTGCTGTAGAAACAGCTTGCGCCCAACGTTTTTCCATTTCGTGCAATTTGTCATACATCACTTTCATTTCTTCGCTATGCTTATCGTTCTTGTCCATGAGTTGTAATTTCAAATCACCGCGTATTTTATTTGCTTCGTTCAATTCTTCTTTTTTCTTTTTCAACGACTCACTTGTTTTCGTTAGCGCTGTGTTTATAAGCTCTTTTTCTGCTTCTACGGTCTCGTTCAATCTTTTTAAACTTAATAATTCGCCGCGTCTTGCTTCTTCTTCGCCTTTCCAATGCAACACCTCACGCTCCAACATTTCGATGTGGTCTTGCTCGTTAAAATCTCCCATTATCCAAAACCCCTCTCGCAATCTTTTTCATGATATTTGATGCCGTCCATGCGTTCCTTCCCGACACATCTACTTCTACAATTCGTTTTAACGCATCTAGCGCATCGTTAGAATCGTTTTTCGGAATGTTTTGAGCATTTGCTTTACTTTGATGTAATTCGTGCTTTAAACGCTTGATTTCGTCCTCGCACTCTTTCTGCTTTTGCAGTTGTGCCGCAAGCATATTGTTCGCTAACTCTGTGCCACGCTTTGCATTTTCGAGTTCACGCTCACGCTTGATGTCTTTGTCAGCCATTTCGCGCATCATTTGATACCAGACCTTGTACGATTCTTCTGCCGCCATTGTGCATTTAACAGCCGTAGTAGCTGTTTTGACCGATGGTAGCGGTTTAACTGTTGTTGTCATTTGTCATTCACTCCTTTTATTTTGATACCTAATGTATCAAGTGCTGTTGTAATGCCCGCCATTACTCCTGAATGGTAACAGCTTGCGAAACTTCCGTTTTTCGTTCGTTTTGCCGCATTGTATGCTTTCATAATACGTTCATGCGGTGTCATTTCAACCTCGTAGCCCACGATTAATGCTGTAGCTAATTCTTTAGATGTAAGTCCGCCCAAAGCAATAACTCTCTCGTCGCTAAAATTACTCCACCCTGTGCTAACATGAGATTCCATCGCTTCCTCAAAGGCACATCCAACTTTTCCAAGATACTCAATCGCATCCGCAACCTCACGACTAACCTTCAATTTTTCTGTCATCTTCAATCTCCTCCAATACATTTCTCACTTCATTCATAAGTTCTTGCAGATTCACTTGCATCTGCGCAAACTCTTGTTGCTGTTGTTTCAGCGCTTTGTATGTGCGTGTCGTGATGTCTAATTCCATTAATGCGCTGTACTGCCCGATTTCTTCCTTCGATTCACCGACTTGATACCAACCGCCCATTTTTGCCGACTGCAGCTTGCGTCTGAAATCAACTGGCGTATGAGCATGTATGATTTTGCGTTGTAATGTACTTTGCATATTCGCACCTCCTGTTTTTATCTGCGGTAGCAATGCCGTTTAAGGCACTGCTTGTTTGATTGCTTTATACATCATTAGCTCTCCTCCTCGAATAAGAAACTGTAGTTTAATAATGCTACTGCTACAGAAAAATATGTGAATGCTTGTGCATAAATATCGTATTTAACGCCGTTTAGAATTTGAACACCCATGTAAAGGAATAGCGCACTAGCAATGAAGTTGAACCAGTTTATTTTCATCGCTAACCTCCCAAAACTTTGAGCGCACGTTCCATTTGTTCAATTGATGCACTTTTTATTTTTTCACTTATTTCAGCACGTAAATTCCTGCGTTTCTCTTCGAACTCAATGTGTTGATCGTACGCTTCACGTGATGGCCAAATTTTCTTCAGGATCCCAAAATTCATCATCTCCTTTTGCATCGACATCTTCCTTTGGTCAATGCGACTCGTATAGCGATAAGGTTTATTGTCTAGGTCATCAACTTTAACTGCATACGCACTGGCGCTGTTCGCTTCGATAATTTCGTACTCATTAATAGATGTTGTTTCCATAACGCTTAAATGACCGTAATATCGCGTTTCAATCCATATGCGGTCTCCTACTTCTAACTTTCGTTTTCCCATCATTAGCCCTCTCCGAATAACATTTTTTCGAACTGTTCATCTTGGTACTTCGCTTCGCGGTCACGCATACTTTCTTCTGGCATGAACAATTCGTAGCACATCGTATTTAAGCGGCTACCTGTTCGGCTGTCGCCACGCTCGTCTGCGTAACTGCAAAGTGATTTATTTTCGTAGTACGTTTGATTACCGAACTCATTGATCGTTAAGTTAGATGCAATGCACGTAATCTTATTTTTCTCCATGCGCTCGTTGAAAATTTTGTAGTACAGTTCTTCAACGAATCGACTAGGTTTATCTACAGCTAAGTCATCAATTAGCAATACCTCTGCATCAATGAATGTTTTAATAACATCTAGTTCGTTAATTTCGTTATCACTGTTAAATGTTGCTCGAACTTCTTTCGCTACATTTGTTGCATTAATGTACATAACGTCCACGCCTTTAATCATCAGTTCATTACCAAGTGTTGCGAGTAATCGTGATTTCCCCGAACCTTTGCGTTTACTGTAAAGGTAGAAACCTTTTGCATCACTTTGGCCTTTTAAACGTTCGTAGTTATCTACAAAAGAAGTTGCAGCCTTTTTAGCGAATATTGCCTTTTCGACATCTTCCTGGGCATGATACTTCACGCTGAAATTGCTAAGTCGTGCATCAACGAATTTGTTAGGAATACCGACTGTTGAAAGTTTCTTCGCTCGTTCAGCTTCCTCTAGGCGTTTAAGGCGACAAGGGCATTCAGTTGTCCATTCAATCGGCTTTTCAACACCGTCCACAAAAATTCGTTCATACTTACCGTCGATAAGATCCATCGCACGTTTTTGGTCCTTCCACCAAACTAGGCCAGTACCATCGCATGCATTTTCTCCGAGAACTTCGTGCATGCCGCATTTATCAGACGGCTTGTTAGTTCGAATTACCGGTTTCTCTATGCAATAAGCGCGAGCGTCGTTCAACCTCTTCTCGAATTCTTCGTTGTTCATCATCTGCGACATTTTTTTGGCTGCTACTGCTTTGATTAATTCCATGTTGTTCACGACCTTTCATATTTTCATTAGCTTGTAAGTCAGCTAATGTTTTAATGTTTTCGTTTTTCCAGTTGCGAGTGATTGCTGAAGCGTATTTAATTGAGCGTTTATTAGCGAGTACTGATTTCTTTAATGCTTCAAGCGCAAGTTCTTCATTGCAGTCTTTAATCATGTATTCGATTTCTTCGCTAACGAATGGTGTTAATGGTCCAAATTCAGATTCATAGAATTTAAAGATTTCAGACGACAACGACGACTGCTCTTTAGTCTTGTTGTTGTTTTCAGTATTACTAAAAGATTTAGTATTACTTAAAGACTTAGTATTACTATGAGCGGATTTTCCTACGTAGGGATTTCCTACCTTGGATTTTCCTACGTAGGATTTCCCTACTTTGGATTTTCCGATGTAGGATTTTCCATCGTAAGATTCGAATAGATAATCTTCCACTACGTACTTGTAACCACCTAAATTACCTTTATCGTTACGTAACCGCTTACCGCGCTTTAAGTAGCCGTAATCTAGCAGCTCTTTGATAATTGAACGTACGCTATCTTTGCCGTTAGTAGCACGATTGGTTAAATCCTTTTCGTAAAACGACCAGCCGTCCGGTTTGCTCAATAAATAGAGCATCATTCCTTTTGCTTGCCATGAAATTTCTTCGTTATTAACGATTTCATTGTCAATCTGTGTGAAGGAACGTCTTTTTCGTCGTTGTAATTCATTTTGTTGTTCTGACATGCTGCTACACCTCTTTCATGCGGTGCATTGTAAGCGCTAGTCGTAAGTCGTAGTAATTAACATCTTCAAGCTGTTTTCCCTTAACTTTGTTGATGCCGGCTTTGCGTAATTGCCCGATAATTTGGCGCTTTTTGCTGTCTTGCATTGTATCTGAAGCGTACATAATCATTCTCCTTTTGCGATTATCACTCGCTTGCCTGTTAGCTTTGCGATAGTTTCGTACATCAGCTTTTCGTCTGAATTTTTGTCAGATAAGTGCAGCAGATGTATTTCTTCAACTTGTGATAAATCGTTTGCTTTGATAAATTCGATTAAGTTTTCGAGTGAGAAATGTGATTTCATTACTCGCTTATATAAAAAGTTGTGGATCTTGCCGTCCTCTAAATTTTGGTCCAGCACTGATTGAGCGTAATTGCATTCAATCATCATGTGCGTAATGCCGCTGAATCGTTGCTTGATGTAGTACGTGTCTGTCGCAAAGAGTAGTACATCGCCCTCTTTACTGCGAATTAAGAAGCCAAAAGGCTCATTAACATCGTGCTGTACATCAAATCCAATGATTGTCCAAGTACCGATTTGATACTGTTTATTAGCTTGAATCGTTTTAATACGATGATGTTCGATGTTTAATGCGCTTGCTGTGCCTGTTGACATGTAGCAATTAATTGCCGCACTTAACATTTGATTTGTGTATTTTGCGTGATCCATATGTTCGTGTGTGATTAAGCACCCGACTGGACTTTGCAAATTAAATTTTAGTGCCTTTTGGATTTGCTTGAATGGTACGCCAGCTTCGAGCAATAGGGATGTTTGCCCATCACTTATGTGATAGGCGTTTCCCTTACTGCCACTTGCGATTGTTGTGATAACAAGACCCATCAAAATGGGTCATCTTCATTGCTTGTTGTAGGTGCATCGAAAAGTCCTTGCTGTCCTTCTGGAATTTCTTCGTGTTGTACGTCAATTGGCTGTTGTGGTTGTTCATCGAACCCGATAACATCACCTTGATTTGCATTAGCATCAATCTCCTGTTGGATAGCTTGCGCTTCGACTACGTAATCACGCTCATTGTCGTATTCGTTTTCTGTTGTGCGATTGATTGTGTCTACAAGTACATCGCTATCGTCAGATGTGTTAAGGAATGTTTTAGATGCACGATTGATCACTGTACGTTTTGCCATTTCTTGTGGGTATTTGTTTTGTACTGATTGGTTTTTAGATGTTGACCAAGCCGTTTGAATCTCGGCCATTGTCATCACTGTTAAATACTGCGTACCGTCTGTGCGCTCGATGATGCAGTAAGCACCGATAATGTCCTCTTTTTTACCTGTTGCGGCTTGCCAGTCAGCTTTATGGCCTTTGAATGCTAGTTGACCACGTTCGTTGTACTCAACTTCAAATTCTTCACCTTTCCAGATTACGTTAGCCCACATGTCTTTCACGTTCGTTAAGCGACGTAGGACAGCTTGTGTGCCATGATAAGAGCGTTGGAACTGTAATTTGCCGTTGTAGTTGATGAAGTAGCCTTGTTTCTTAGCTACTGATAACCCTTGAATCGCCATATCTTGAAGCGCAAACGCCACAGAATCGGGCGTTACTTTTTCAATTAGCGGTGTTTTGTTCGCGAAATCGGTCGCCGTTAATGTGAAGAAAGCTGCTTGTAGTGCATTTACTGCTGAATAATTTTCGGGTAAGTTGATTTGACCTTGTTGACGCATTTCTGTAATGCGTTCAGCTACTTGTGTCACCATGCTGTTTTGTTTTTTGTTTTGTTGCACCTGGTTATTTTGTGTTTGCATTTGATTTGTCATATTATTTTTCCTCCAATAATTCTTTATTTTCGTAGATGTTGCCGATGACTTCATACTCTTTTTTAACATTTAATCTATCTGTTAGGTTTTGAATGTATAAATCTGGTTTGTCTGTGCGTTTCCCTTCTCCGAAAAAATACGAATCGTATGCAGTATTTGAGTTCGTGCTAGTGATAAAACCTAAAGTATTTTCAAAAACATCAAAACGCACTACACTAATGACTTCCCTATCACCATAAACTGCGAATGTATCGTACTTTCTACTACGACCACGACGGCTTCTTGTAGTCCCTACTCGTACGTTTTCTGTATGACGGATAATATCCCCCTCATAAATCTCAACGCCATTTACGTCTTTCAAGCCTGTGTACTGTATTAATACGCCATCACGCATTTTATCCGCCCAATAAATTGGGTTTTGCGTTAAATCGAATGGACCTAACATTTCGTTATTGTCCGCATCCCAAATGCGGATTTTATGTTCACGCATGTACACTCACCTCATTTGTTACAACACGTAATGTTTTATCTGCAGCACTTACGATTAAGCGGATAACTTGTGCATCTGTGTCGATTAATTTTGTTACTGCTTCAGCGTTGTCAATTACAATTGGCGCTGATACTTCGTGATGTTTTGAAAGTGTGTTGATAATGTCGATACCTGCGTTGATGCGAGCCGCGTTGTTAAGGCCTGTCGAGAACGGAACACCATTTACCAGCACCTCACACGTTTCAATGATTGCACCGTTAACTTGCGTGTCGAACAATTTGAATGTTACGAGTTTGAAATGACTGTTGATTTTTTCTTCTAACAGCTCGCATTTCACCTTCATAAATTCTTCAATCTGGAATAACTGTGCTTCGATTTTCCCGTACTCATTCGCTAGTTCTGTTTCGCGTTGTTCTAATTCAGCAATACGAGCCTTTAACACTTCGGCATTACCCATTTGCGCTACTTCTGCGCTTAGTTCGCTACGTTGCGCTGTGATTGCTTGCTTTTGCTTTTCAACGTCTGCAATCGCTTCATTTGCATGTTCTTCGAGCGATTTGATTTCATCACCTAGTGTCGTACCTTCTGCGACCATTTTTTGATACTGTTCATCTTTATCTAAAGTCGGTGCGGCAGCTTGTTTTGTCGCTAGTTCTTTTTCAAACTTCGCAACTTCTTCTTTCTTCTTCGCAAGAGCCTTTTCAGCTTCTTCGATGTCAGCTTTTAATTCGTTGATTTTGAGTAAAGCATCGTTTTGTTTCACTTCTTCGTTTGCGATTTCACCTGCAATTTGTTTGCCAGTGTGGACTAATCCATCTAGCTTCTTTGATTTTGCTAGGTTGAAATCTTCGAGCGCTTTTGTTCGTGCAGCTTCTAGCTGCTCTTGCGGTAGATCCTGTTTGCAAGTCGGGCATGTGCATGATTCTTCATATACAAATTCGACTGCACGTTCAGCGTGATATTTTTGAAGCATTTCAGCCTTTTCAGCTTTTAACGTTGTTTCTTTGGCCTTGCTGTCAGCAATCGCACTTTCAAGCAATGCGACCTGTTCATGCAAGCCGTTTAACGGACGTTGCATAATAAGAAGATTTGTTTGTTCCTCTTGTGTACGTGCTTGTAATTTGTAGACATCTTCATTTGCCTTTGCTTTAAATTCAGCTTGATACGTTGTTAGTTCAGCGCGCTTTTCAGCGAGCAAAACTTTCTTATCAGCGATTGCACCGCCGTTTTTGATGTTTGAAATCTGTTCGTTTAACACTTCGATTTCTTTATCAAGTTCAGCGATTTTTGCTTTTAAAGGCGCTGTATCACCAGCGAATGTGCATTGCTTTTGGAGTTCGCTAATACGTACTGGCACTTCTTTTAACTCGCTATTGATTTCCTTTTTCTTTGCAGTCGTGATTTTCTTGAAGTCATCAAATGAACGACCACTTAGAGCAAACATCAACTCTGCCAGTTTCGGATTTTCTGTCACGACATCTTCGTCTGTAACCGCGCCTAACTTCATTAGTAGAAGTCTGCGGCTCTCCCAAGGAAGAATTTCCGAAAAGTACAGCGGATTTGTTAGTAATTTGAATGTGTCCTCGTCAATGATTTCAGCGACTTTTGCTGTGTACTCGCCTTTTTTAGACGGTACATCATCAATCCAATATTTCGTTTCGTTACCTTCGAATACTTTTTCAGCAGCACCGCGCTTTTTAGTCCACTTCTCTCGGTATGTTTTCTTCAGTTTGACTTCCAACTCGTCAACTAAAAGAACCATTTCGACTGTGTGTTCGCCGCCGCGCTGTTCGTTGCCATCTTCATCTAGTGTTTTAATAGCAAATTTACTTTTGTTTTGGCTGTCTTTATCGAACAAAACCCACGAAATCGCGTCTGCCGTAGTTGTTTTACCTGTCGCGTTATCACCTAAAATGTCAACATTTTGACCGTTTGCTTCGAATGTAGAGTGCAAACCTTTGAAGTTTTCAGAAGTTAATGCTTTGATTTGTACATTTTTCATGTTTATTTCCTCCTGTTTTTGGGGTATAATTCTGTAAATATTATTTAATGAGGTACCGACATTCGTGCCGGCACCAAAGGTAATACATATTGCTTAGTCGACTATTAGTGGTAGTCGGCTTTTTTCGTGAGTGCATCTGGGTAAGTTACGCTCATGATGTAGTGATCGTGGAGTTCTGTAAGATACCCAGCTACTTTAGCGCATTCGAATGGATTCGCGATTTTGTATTGATGCATCATTTCTTCGATTTCGCCATCCTCAAAAGACGCTAAGATTTTTTCTAAAATGTAATCTTCGTCTGCGTCAAGTGGGATTACTGTGTAGAACTGTTTGAAATGTTCTTCGATTTCAAGTGATGACCATAAATCATCCATTTCTCCAAGTGCCGCGAAGCCTTGTCGCTGTAAGATAGCCGACTGGACATATTGCGGAATCATGAATGTACTATTTTGCTTTTGTACCATATGAAGCCCTCCTAAAATTATTGATGCACCTACGAAGCAAAGCCTTTCAGTTTAGTTTTGTGTGGCAAAAAGAAACTAAGTCTTTGAGTTTCCGATGCATCATCCAAAGCCCAAAGTTGGACTCTCGATGACAAACCGGAGTTTGTCTTTAAGGCGGTTGTTTTACTGCGCTCACTGTAGCTGTTTCGCTTGTGTACGTCTTATGCGTATCGCCTGTGATGTACCACCCTAATTGAGTAAATGTGGCTTTAAAGCCCATGACTGTGTATCTTACTTCGCGAATTACTTTTTTAATATTTTTCATAATTCCCACCCCTTCTTTGATGCGTTTAACACATCATCCAAAGCACCTTATGCTCTCGATGATGGCCTAAACCATCTATTTAGTTGTCAAAGAACGATAGTCACGCTATGTCAGTGCAACTATCCAACCGACTAAAAAAATAGTAAGTTGGAGACAAGCACTGACGCTTGCCTTAAAGTGTGTTATAATCATGTTGTTGCATCGGTGTAAGCCGATAATCTAGTCGTTAGCATTCCAAGTGCTGGCGACTTTTTTTATTTTCTGGACCATCCATGTGATAGAGCCAAAAAATAAGAACAAAGCAAGCGAACCCTGCGTAATAATGTCGAATAAGTTACCGTAAACTAAGTCATACAAGTACTGCATCATACTCTGCCATCCTTTCGAACTCTGCTAGTACAGCCAATTTGCCATGTAGTTCAGCCGTCTTTAACATTGCCGTATGCGAGTTACCGTTTTTAATGTGCTGCGTTACTGCTTTTGCTAGTTCTGCGATGATTGCATTTAAGTTGAAAATTTCAGTTTCAATTGTCATTTTAAGAAAAACCACCTTTTGATTGTCTTAGTTTTCGATTCATTCTTTTGCATCTCCTTACGGGCGTTTAACGACTGCTGCGTCAACCCCCTCTTTTTGTAGTTGCTCTGCTAAATCCTGTAGCGACAATTGTTTATCTCCCTTTTAGCTGTGGTATTTATACATATGAAACACGTTGCAACATTATTTGTTCTTGCGACCAGGTATCGAGATATGCCTTAACTTTGGTAGCTGGGAATCGCCATGTTGCACCGATTTTGAACTTTGGAAAGTCTGGATCATAGAAGAATTCTTTTTTCATTGTGTCGATACAAAGATTTGCGTATTCTTCAAGTTCCTTTACAGTCCAGAAGATTTTCTCTTGTGCGATTTTTTCAGCTTGCTCTTGTACAGCTTGTTGCATCATTTCGCGCATTAAATCTTCATTGATTGAGAATAAATTCATGATGTTCACCCCTTAGTAAGTTTATTAATGAAATATAATTGTCCTTTGCCGGTAACTTTAGGTGTGCGCTCTATCACAACGCCTGTCGAACGTGTGATAGCTGTTTCTTTTATCTCAAAAAGCCCTAAGTCCATACTCTTTTGAGTAGGTAAGTTACGGTCCGAACCATGGCGTTTGATTAAATAGCCGTTTTCACGTAGCCAGTCGAAGAAACGTTTCTCGCCTGTGTCTACACCGTTTTGTTTCAATAACTTAGCTAATTCGCGAATCAGAATTGATGTTTCGCTAGAACTTACTGAATCAGCAAACAGCACTTTGGGTTGTTGTGCTTCAATAATGTTGTTTGCTTCAATTACAGCTTGTTCAGCGAATTTGCGTTTTTCCTGTTCATCCTTTAAGTTTTGGGCTAACTGGATGATGGTATCTGGATTCAGCAGCACTTCTTCAATTTTTTCTGTAGTTAAGTGACCGCCATGCTTTCGGATGTTTTTAAGGATGTACTTTACTTCCTTTTTGAAAACTTTCGCAATTGGCTTGCGTGACTGCATGAATACTTCGTACAGCCCATCCTCAGTTAAGAACCACATTTCGCGATTCTGACCTGAGAGGAATAATGTTCCCATCAGCTTTTCATCTTCGTCGATTCCTAATAACATTTTTGAAGGTTGAGTATGTTCAATCCAGTTGGCTACATCTTTAGCTAAGAAAAGCGGTTCTTCTACAGTGCCGTAAACCTTTAAGTTTTTACCTAACATTACTTGTGTATGAATAACAGGTAAGTTTTTGTCGTTTGTCATTTTGTTGTCCTCCTTTATTATTTCAACAACACATTTCGTGTTGTTCATTTTCAAAAAAAATTTCCTGCACACTTCTATTGTAATAATTCGCGATTTTAACTTTTATTTCATCACGTGGTACTCTCTTTCCATTTTCGTACATTTGAAGTGCGCTGTTACTAATGCCAATAGCTTCTGCGACTAACAACCTTGATTCATCACCTCGGAGTTCAGTGAGCGTTATGCCGATTTGCTTTTTGTTCAATTGTCTCACCGCCTTTCAACAACACATTTCGTGTTGCTTGTAATACAACTATAAACCACACGTTTCGTGTTGTCAACACATTATGTGTTAATTTGTTTAAAAAAATATTTAATTAACACGTTTCGTGTTAAAATTAAGGAGGAGATATAATATGGAGGTTTTAACAATGACTACTTTCGGAGAACGTTTAAGAAGTTTAAGAAAGAATGAAACTTCTTTAACTATGAAAGAACTTGGCAAACGTATAGGCGTAAGTGAGAGTGCTGTTGGTATGTACGAACGCGGAGAGCGCGAACCAGATATGGAAGTTATCGGACGCATCGCTGATTTATTTGAAGTGACGGTCGATTACTTATTAGGACGTAGCGATCAAAGAGATTACACTGCTGCAGAAGATGAAAAGTTTAATCGTTTTAAAGATGACCCTACAATGGAACGTTGGTTCAATGAGTTGCCTAAGACTAAAGAAGAAGATTTACGCAAGCTCAAAAAAATGTGGGATTTAATTAAAGATAATCATTAACACACCTTTGCTAGGTGTGTTTTTTTGCACGTTTTTTATTATCAATTTATTACAAATTGTAGAATAAATAGTTAAATATTTCTAATTTAATACAAATTTACTTAATAACTATGACATTAGTCATGTCTAATTATAGGAAATTTTGTCGTAATACTTCCAAAATAAAGAAAGAGTAACTATAATATGGTTATAGACACAAAAGAACACATGTTCTTAATTTTGGGGGGAATATGATGAATTTGGATAAAATTGTTACAGATTTGTACACTGTACATGGCATTACAGATATTGGAGATTTAAACCCTATTTCTATTTCAAAGAATTTAGAAATTGAAACGCATTATTATGATGAGGGTTCTGAAGCATTAATCTTCGAAGGAAAGAAATATATCTTTTTAAATAAAAATCTTGATATAGAAGAAATGTGGTTTCAATTCTGTCATGAGTTAGGCCACCTGCAATTGCATTGTGGCAATCAAATGCAGTTTCTTGGTACACCTGCCGATAGTTTTGTTAGTTTTCAAGAGATGAAAGCGAATCGTTTCGCTCTCTTGGCATGCGCACCGACATTTATTCTTGATGATTATAAGGTGTTTAATATGAATATTGCTAAGGCTGAACGCTTTGTGAAAGAGAAATGTTTGATGAATGAATACCGCGCAGTCAAACGTTTGCGTGAGTATGAGCGATTACACGCTTCCACAAACGGGAATATTGTTTATAAAGGAGGTGAAACAAATGGCGTCATTTCGTAAGCGTACAGGTGGCTGGGAATATCGTATTAGTGTTAAAGAAGTAGATGTAAAAGGTAAAGTGAAATATCGCACTGTTTCGAAGGGTGGCTACCGCACCAAGAAAGAAGCGGAGATAGCAGCTACTCGTCGTTATGAAACTTTAGCGGAGGATCGTGGTGTAAAAGGACAGTCAATCGGTCAATTCGTTAGTGAGTGGTATGAAGAAAACATTGAACAAAAGAAAGATGACTACGCACTCAATACTCGAAAAACGTACAGCCAAGTAATTAAAAATCACATCGTACCAAAAATAGGGCATGTTCAAGTGAAAGAATTAACGCCTAAACGATACCAACGCTTCATCAACGAATTACTCGAAGAATTTTCAGCAGGTACAGTGCGGCGTATTCACACGCCGATTGCACTCGCTTTTAAACAAGCTGTTATTAATGGCTATTTAATAAGTAGTCCAGTTCAATACGTGAAAATTGGTAAGCGTGAGCGTAAGAAACTTAAATATCTCGAAACAAAATACGTGCAGGAGGTTTTAGAGTTCTTATATAGAAGAAACTATGACCAGGCAATCTTTTTCGAGTGCTTATTTGAAAGTGGTATGCGTAAAGGTGAATGCACTGCTCTACAACTGAATGACATTGATTGGACGAATAATACAATACGCGTAGATGAAACATATAACTATCAAGCGCGTGGCGATGAAAAACGGCTGGATGTCGTAAAGACTGAATCATCTGAACGTACTATCGTTATGCGGCCGTCATTCATGCAGAAATTGAAAACTTATGTGAAGTATCGCATCGAAAAACGTTCATTGGTAGGTTCGTTGTATGATACAGAACATAATTTTGTTTTTGGACGCGCTGATGGAACGCCTTGGCCAAACTCAACAATCGACAATAGTTTTAAAGCGGCGTTAAAATCAATCGAATATGATTCGCTGCCGATTCATTCAACGCGACACACTCATGCTGTGATGATGCTTGAAGCTGGCGCAACGATGAAAGAAGTTCAAGAACGATTAGGACATTCATCTATGCAAGTGACCGCAGATATTTATTCGCACGTAACAAATAAGATGAAAACTCGTTCGATAGAATTGTTCGACGAATATATGAAAAAGAACGTTTAAGAAACGTTTTTGGTCCAATTTTGGGCTAAGTTTATAGAACAGACCAAAGTGGGTATAAAAAGAGTATAAAAAAAGAGCCACAATTGCTTGTGGCTCTAAGGTTTGAACGGCTTAGTATGTTTTCATGTATTGTTCGCGTTCCCATGGGTGTACATTCGTACGGAACATATCGAACTCGATTTCTTTTGCTTCTTTGAAGTTGGCATAAATATGTGAGCCAAGTGCATCTTGGACTACTTTATCTGCTGCTAATTCTTTTAGCGCATCATTTAAGCTTTCTGGTAAGTTGCCAATACCTACTTCAGCGCGTTCCTCAGCATCCATTACATAGATGTTACGGTCTACTGCTGCTGGCGGTGTTAATTTTTGTTCAATACCGTTAAGACCTGCTTCAAGAATTACGGCCATTGCTAAGTATGGGTTCGCCGTTGGGTCAACTGAGCGTACTTCGATACGAGTTGATAAACCACGTGAAGCTGGTACACGAATTAATGGTGAACGGTTTTGACCAGACCAAGCGATGTAACAAGGTGCTTCGTAGCCAGGAACTAAACGTTTATATGAGTTTACTGTTGGGTTTGTGATTGCTGTGAACCCTTTAACGTGTTTTAATACGCCCGCCATGAATTGCATAGCAGTTTCAGACAATTTCATCTCTGCATTTTCATCGAAGAATGCATTTTCTTTCCCGTTAAATAGTGACACGTTCATGTGCATACCAGAACCGTTGACACCAAATAATGGTTTTGCCATGAATGTGGCATGTAAACCGTGTTTACGTGCAATTGTTTTAACTACTAATTTGAATGTTTGGATGTTATCACAAGCTGTGATGGCATCTGCATATTTAAAGTCGATTTCGTGTTGTCCAGGAGCCACTTCATGGTGAGATGCTTCAATTTCAAAACCCATTTCTTCTAGCTCAAGAACGATATCACGACGACAGTTTTCACCAAGGTCCGTTGGTGCTAAGTCAAAGTAAGCACCGTGGTCATTTAATTCTAAAGTAGGTTCGCCTTTTTCATCTAGTTTGAATAAGAAGAATTCTGGTTCAGGTCCTAAGTTAAATGATGAGAAGCCCATTTTTTCCATACGGGCTAGGATGCGGCGTAAGTTGTTACGTGGATCCCCTTCAAATGGTGTAAGATCTGCTTTGTATACGTCACAGATAAAGCGACATACAGTCCCTTTCCCAGTTGTCCATGGGAATACGATAAATGTATCAAGGTCTGGATATAAGTACATGTCTGATTCTTCGATACGTACGAAACCTTCGATTGAAGAACCATCGAACATCATTTTATTGTCTAATGCTTTTTCTAATTGAGATACAGGAATCTCAACGTTTTTAATTGTACCTAGAATATCTGTGAATTGAAGACGGATGAATTTTACTTCTTTTTCTTCAACCAATTTACGAATATCATCTTTTGTATACTTACCCATTGAAAATCAGCTCCTAATTAATTGTTTTACGTATTATTTACAAACTCATTTTTTTAACGTCTAAAAAAACGAGATAAATCACCTTGTCTGAGCGAAGTGCGTTGCATGGTCTGAGCCTGCTGCATTTCCTCACGAAGTATGCGGCGTAAGTCCGCGTCTGTGATGTCTTTTTTATGTTGGTTCGTTACTACAGGTTCGTTCTTTAATGCAAAAACTTTTTTAATCCCTGCCATATTGATGCCTTGGTCAAGTAAATCTTTAATCTCTAATAAGGCATCTACATCATTGAGTGAAAACATGCGGCGATTGCCTTCTGTTCTCGCAGGCTCGATTAACTCATGCTCTTCATAATAACGAATTTGCCGTGCGGTTAAATCCGTTAACTGCATCACTATACTAATAGGTAGTAGTGGCATCGAGCGTCTTATCTCACGACTCATCTCGCTCACCTCGCCTTTCACAAGTCCTATACTAAACCATGTTAGATTTCATGTCAATTCCATGTTAGGAAAATTAACATATCATTTTTCGAACAATTCAATCGAATCAGAATATAAGAAAATAAGCGAGCACATCTCCGCATAACTGAGGACGTGCTCGCTTATTATTAGTGCATTTGCTGAACAGCGCTTAAGATGGCTGTTTTCACATGTTCGTATGTTAAACCACCTTGCATATAGACCGTGTAAGGAGGACGAATTGGACCATCCGCAGAAAATTCGATACTTGCGCCTTGCACAAATGTACCCGCTGCCATAATGACTTCATCTGTATAACCTGGTAGAAGCGATGGCTCCGGCGCAAACTGTGCATTAACAGGCGAATTTTGTTGGACAGCTTGGCAGAACTGAATCATTTGTTGTGCATTATTAAAAGATACAGACTGAATTAAATCCGTACGCTTCGCATCAAAGCGTGGTTCTGGTGTCATACCGACATGTTCTAAAATCGCTGCTGAGAATACCGCGCCTTTTAACGCTTGTGATACAACATGTGGTGATAGGAAGAAACCTTGATACATATCCGTTAATGTATTTAATGACGGACCCGCTTCTGCACCAATGCCTGGCGTCGTCATACGGTACGCGCATTTCTCAACTAAATCCGCGCGCCCTGCAATATAGCCGCCCACTTTTGCTAAGCCACCACCTGGATTTTTAATTAACGAACCGGCCATTAAATCCGCACCTAATTCTGTTGGCTCTTTGTAGTCAACAAATTCGCCATAGCAGTTATCAACGAAAATAATGACATCTTCTTTCATTGCACGTACTTGTTGAATCATTTCTGCGACTTCATCAATCGTAAATGAAGGACGTGTTGCATAACCTTTTGAACGCTGAATGGCCACCACTTTTGTTTTTTCTGAAATCGCTGCTCTTACCGCATTAAAATCCACTTTATTTGTTGCATTTAAATCGATATGCTGATAATCAATACCCCAGTCTTTTAGCGAACCGGTATCTTTGTCGCCACCATCAACGATTGATTGTAATGTATCATACGGTTGCCCTGTAATATACATTAATTCATCACCAGGACGTAATACGCCAAATAATGATAACGTAATCGCATGTGTGCCCGAGATAATTTGTTGACGTACAAGTGCTGACTCTGCACCAAAAACATCCGCATAAACACGTTCTAAATTGTCACGGCCCTCGTCATCATAGCCATAGCCTGTCGTACCATTAAAATGATTTTCACTTACTTGATTGTTACGAAATGCTGCGAGTACCTTTTGTTGGTTATAAAAAGCAATCTCTTCGATACGCTCAAATTGTGCTGTTATTTTTTGTTCGATTTCTTTTCCTAATTGCTGCGTTTGTGCAGTTAATGTTGATTGGAATGCCATCTAATTCCACTCCTTATTTAAAGTTCTCTTCAATCTTAACAATAAATAACGAATCGTCAAACAAACTTAGTGAAAAACAGACAAGTTTTTGTTACAATTCATTGGATTAAATGAAAGGAGTTGGTCACGCTGGCTTGGGAAGTTTTAAGTATTTTTGGCACAATTGCCTTTGCCATTTCAGGCGCAATTGTTGCAATGGAGGAAGAGTACGATATTTTTGGCGTTTACCTCCTTGGCGTCGTTACCGCTTTTGGTGGCGGTGCCATTCGTAATCTCCTTATCGGTGTCCCTGTATCCGCACTTTGGGAACAGGAAATGTTTTTTCAAATCGCCCTTGTATCGATTACGATCATGTTTTTATTCCCGCAGCGCCTATTACGTCATTGGCCACTCTGGGGAAACTTTTTTGACGCCATTGGCTTAGCGGCTTTTGCCATCCAAGGCGCTTTATTTGCTGTAAAATTAAATTTACCACTTAGTGCTGCCATCGTTGCCGCTGTGTTGACGGGTGCTGGTGGCGGGATTGTGCGCGACCTATTAGCGAGCCGCAAGCCCACTGTTTTACGGGATGAAGTATACGCCGCCTGGGCGATTTTAATTGGTCTTATTATCGGCTTAAAGCTTGTCACCGATGATATTGGCCTTTATGTATTATTTGTCGTCATGACGGCTTTACGTATTATTTCTTATATACGTCGCTGGCGTCTACCCTTTAAAAAATTACGCAATCCTTAATAGAGTAAAAACAGCTATCTCGCTTCTAGATGGCTGTTTTTTTATTTCCCAAAAAAGGATTAACTGTTTAAACAGTATGCTTTTGGCAATGCTACTAAATAAGGAGGAATGTGATGTATGGAAATTTCGAATGCCTATTCGCATTATTTTTTGCCCATCTCACTTCATAATGTCGAGGCGACAGCAATTTAAAATCAACTCATCGAACAGCATTTTTTACTATATGAAAAAGAGACTGCTTCCCTTGTACGCTATGGTGATGAAATAGAAGATAATTTTGAAACACTTAAGCATTATTTTATGCCCTATGTAAGTGAAAAGATTTTTTCTTGCACTCCTGAAAATGGCTTTCAACGTTTTTCAAAAAATAGTCACCTGCATGGTACATTAAATGATTTGCAGCTGTCTTTTTCTATTCCAAGTATCGATGTAATCATATGTCCATTCGCGGTTGCTTTTATCGTTATTCATGTCTCGTATGACGAGGCTTCAAAAGAAGATTTAGCAAAAGCATTTAGACAGTTTAAAGAATTTAAAATTAAGCGTTCTTTTACCATAGAAGAAAAGCGCTATACATCATTTGAACAATTTTTAAAGAAAGAACTTTTTGCACATCTTCCGTATCTCGCAAAAAATGGCGCGTTTCAACGTTTTGAACGTTTTCAAGATGGCGTCTTACTAGCAAATCATTTTATTGCGGCCTCTGTGGAAGCGACGAATGAAACACTCTTTCAACTAAACGGCGGTCCAGGTGCCTTTTCACTAAATGAACAACTTGCTCCTTACGTTTCTCCTAGCTATATCAATCGCTATGTTGAAGAAGGAGAACTTATTCGTCATAGCCCGACAATTCGCTATATACAGGCGGAAGAAAGTGGTGTTTTTTGGACTTCACTCTCTCCTAAATCGACACCATATGCGTCTTTACGGCGGTATTTTAATGGCCCATTATTTTATCAAGTAGTGATTCATTATTTCCAAAAGATTGTCTTATTATCTTTTTCAAATGCTTACGCGAAAATCGACTGGAAAAAAGATGCTGCCTTTATTCGTTCACTTATGAAAAAGATGACCCTTTTTGAAGCGCAATATGATTTCCGAGATATTTCTGCCTTAAAGAAAAGCAACTAACTTTATTATTACGACAAGCGCTTGATTTACAACGGATTTATGATGAAGCCTTTCATTCCTTGCAACATCTTTACTCGACACAAGAACATTTATCTGATATCAAGCAAAATAATTTGCTCTTTTTCTTAACAATGTCCACCGTAATATCCGGAGCATTTGGCATGAATTTAGTCATTGATGAATTAAAAGATGGCGTAACACTTTCTAAACTCGCCGCACTTACGTTTACAGAAGTATTTGTTTTAATTGTGACACTCATTAGCGTCGTAGCAGCAGTATTTTTCAGTGTATATACCGTTAGCCAACTTATGTACCAAACATATCAAAAGAAACAACGTCAAAAAAATAATGATTAAAGGAGTATTTATATGACAAACAAAGATTATATGAAGCAAGCACCTGCACAAACACAATCACGTCAACCAGGAATGGAACAACAAATGCATCCTGAACCAGTACAGCCTTTTGATTATCAAGGTGCGCAGAAACTAAAAGATAAAGTCGCCATTATTACGGGTGGTGATTCCGGTATTGGCCGCGCTGTTGCAATGGCATTCGCATGTGAAGGCGCCGATATTACGCTAAATTATTTACCAGAAGAACAGCAAGAGGCAGAAAAGGTAGCCGCTTTTGCAAAAGAACAAGGGCGTGACGTCTTATTACTTCCTGCTGATTTAACCGAACCACAGCAATGCGAACAACTCGTGGAGAAAACCATTGCTCATTTTGGTCAATTAAATATTGTTGTCAATAACGCAGGGATTCAATTTCCTGTAGAAGAATTTACAGATATTACGAATGATCAATGGAAACGTACATTTGAGACAAATGTAGATCCAATGTTTTATTTAACTAAAGCTGCTGTTCCTCATCTACAAGAAGGCGACACGATTATTTCAACAACGTCTATTAATGCCTATAAAGGCCACGCGATTTTAATTGATTATACCGCTACGAAAGGCGCGATTGTCGGCTTTACTCGTAGCTTAGCACAAAGTCTCGCACCAAAAGGCATTCGCGTGAACATGGTCGCACCTGGCCCTATTTGGACACCACTTATTCCAGCAACTTTCGATGAACAGCAAGTAAAAGAATTTGGTCAAGATGCGCCGCTCGGTCGTCCTGGACAACCCGAAGAACTTGTAGGAGCCTATGTTTTACTTGCATCTTCTGAAGGAAGTTATATGACGGGGCAATGCATTCACGTAAATGGTGGCGCGATTATGCACTCATAGCTTTAAATATGAACACAGCCGGCCGTTGTTGTTCTTAAATAAAATCGTCAATCTACATTCAATGAGGGCGTTATCAGCGGGCCTGCTCCTGATAACGCTTTTTTTAATTTGTTAAACAAGTTCATTTTTTCCCTATTTAAAAAACACTTCCAATGGCTTTCGCCTTGAAAGTGTTTTTAAGTAGATCTTAGGTTTTTAGTTAGGTGCAACATCCACCTCTTTTTAGTTAAAAGCGACTTTTGGCTTCGCCTTTATTTAAACCATTTTGAAAGCTTGCCTCTGTTTTTTCCGTTACTTCCTCTAATGTATGACCATCTAATAATTCAATTAACACCATACCCTCCGGTGTAAAATCAAATACCGCTAAATCGGTAATTAAACGGCTAATGACCTGCTGCCCTGTTAGTGGCAAGGTACATGTCTTTTTCACTTTCGATTCCCCATGCTTATTCACATGCTCCATAATAACGATGACACGCTTTGCACCAACGACTAAATCCATTGCGCCGCCCATGCCTTTGACCATCTTGCCAGGAATCATCCAGTTCGCAAGGTCTCCTCGCTCTGACACTTCCATACCGCCAAGAATCGCTAAATCGATATGACCACCGCGAATCATTGAGAATGACGTCGCACTGTCAAAATACGACGCCCCTTTTGCCGCGGTAATCGTTTCCTTACCAGCATTGATTAAATCCGCATCCTCTGTACCTTCTACTGGGTACGGTCCAATACCAAGCATACCGTTTTCAGACTGTAATAATACGTCGACACCTTCAGGGAGTGCATCCGCCACAAGCGTTGGCATGCCGATTCCTAAGTTAATATTCATCCCATCCTGAACCTCTTTTACTGCGCGCTGTACAATGACTTCACGAGCTGCCATTACGCTTCGCCTCCTTTTGAACGTACCGTACGTTTTTCGATGCGTTTTTCATAGTCTGTCCCTTTAAGCACATGCTGCACAAAAACAGCTGGTGTATGGATAGCATCTGGTGCTAATGTGCCGAGTTCAACAATTTCCTCAACTTCTGCAATCGTTACTTTTCCAGCCATCGCACATAACGGATTAAAGTTTTGTGCCGTATGACGATAGACGATATTGCCATAGCGGTCTGCTTGATAGCCTTTGACAAACGCGAAGTCCGCGATAATGCCTTGCTCTAATAAATAATCCGTGCCATCAAAATTACGCACTTCCTTCCCTTCTGCAATTGGTGTCCCCACTCCTGCCGCTGTATAAAACGCTGGAATTCCTGATCCACCTGCACGTAGACGCTCCGCTAACGTTCCTTGTGGTGTGAGCTCTACCTCGATTTCACCATTTAAAAACTGCTGTTCAAACGTTTTATTTTCACCGACATACGATGCGACGATTTTTTTGATTTGCTTTTCTTTTAATAGCAAGCCAAGTCCCCAATCATCGACACCACAGTTATTACTATAAATCGTTAAATCTTTCGTACCCTGTTTCATAAGCGCTAAAATTAATTTTTCAGGAATCCCACTTAATCCAAACCCACCAACAGCAATTGATGCACCATCTGGAATTTGCTTGACGATTTCTTCAAAAGATTGTTTTACTTTATCCATGCTCTTACTCCCCCTGTTCAATGTGTAGCTTTTTTAGCTTTTGATACAATGTCGTGCGATGAATGCCTAACGCTTCTGCGGCTCTCACCTTATTGCCACCATGCTCTTTTAGTACTTGAATAATTAAATCACGCTCATGCGTATGTAGCGTGTCTTTCATATGAGAAGATTGCTGTAGTAAATTATTTTGATGCATTTGATCATAAACATTATAAATTTTCGTAATTTCCTCAAACATTAAAAAGCCAATAGCGCCGATTGTGACGCCTTTTTGAATAAGCGGTAGTCGGTGGACTCGCATCTCCTGACCATTGATGAGTTGCTGCTGGTTACGCTCTGCGATGCCCGTTTTTACAACGACATGCATTTGCGTATTTTCAATAATTTCCGTCACATGACGCCCAATGGCATTGGCATGTGGCACACCGGTAAAACGGCTATAGGCATCATTAAATTCGACGATTATCCCGTTGCTGTCTACAACGACGATGCCCTCATAAGCATGCTGCAGCGTCATTGCAAAGGCACGCTTCTCTAACCCATAGCGCTCCATAAAGTCCTTCATTAAGACGTGCATGACGTCCTTTGTTAAAAGGCCAATTTGCTGATGCTGATGATTTTCAACAACGACCGGAAAGGCTTGCTCCAATGATATTTTCTCAATCCCTATCGTCTGAACCGGCTGCATAATATCTGACACTAAGCGCTCTAGTTCATCGATATGCGCTAGTATTTGCTCACTTTCTAAAATTCCGACGACGCGACCTCGTTCTACAATGACGACAACATGAACTTTTTGATTTGAAAAATAACGTGCCGCCTGGCGTAGCGTTGTCGTATGAGCAAGCTGATACGACAGCGGCTGCATATAACTCGCCCATTGTATGTCCATAAACGTCCTCCTACTGTGCCGTATAGCCACCATCAATAATAATTGCTTGCCCCGTCATTCCTTTCGCACTATCGGATGCTAAGAAGAACGCCGTATCCGCAATCTCACTTAAATCAATTAATCGTTTTTGTGGAATAAGTGGATATAATACATCCTCTAGCACCGCTTCACGGCTAATGCCACGCGTTTTTGCTAGATCATCAAATTGATTACGCACAAGCTCTGTATCCGCATAGCCTGGACAAATTGCATTGACTGTAATACCATGCGCTGCCGTTTCAAGTGCCGCCACCTTCGTGAAGCCAATGACACCATGCTTCGCCGAATTGTATGCCGCCTTACCCGCAAAGCCAATCACGCCATTGATCGACGACATATTCAAAATGCGACCAGACTGCTGTTTTTTCATATGTGGTAAAACATGCTTTGTCATAACAAATGGTGCCACAAGCATGACATCAATTAGCAATTGAAACTTCTCTGTCGGAAATTCTTCAATCATCGCTACATGTTGTAAACCAGCATTATTAATGAGCACATCAATGCGCTCAAACTCAGACATTACTTGCGCGACCATATCTTTAATTTTTTCTTCATTCGTGACATCACACACAATACCAATTGCGCGCTCACCTAATTTTTTTGCTGCCGCAGCTACTTCTTCGTGTAAATCCACTAACACAACTTTATCTCCCGCTGTGTAAAACTTTTGTGCTAGCTCATAGCCAATCCCCTGAGCGCCACCTGTAATAATTACAACGCGTTCTGTCATCTTATGCATCTCCCTTGTCATTTCGATCCTCTAGTAAAAAGCGCATTAACAACTTTTCACGCTTCGTTGCCACATCATTCATTTCCGCTTCGTTCCATTCATAGTACCCTCGACCACTACGCACACCGACATGCCCGTATGAAACGAGCTCATTTAAACCAGCACCTGCTGCTTTAAGCGTCGATAAATCATCAAATAAATAATCTGAAATATCTTTGAAAATATCTAAGCCACCAAAATCTGCACTTATTAAAGGCCCGGTAATCGGTAAGCGGCGACCGATACTATACGTAACAGCCGCATCAATATCCTCTTTTGTCGCAACACCTGCATCATACAATGCCTGCGCTTCGCGGAATAAGGCGAACTGTAGACGGTTGCCAATAAAACCTGGCACCTCTTGACGTACAACAATCGCTTTTTTATCAATTCCTTCAATCCATTCCTTCGTACGTAAGACTGTCGCCTCGACTGTTTCTGCTCCTGGCACAATTTCCACAAGTGGAATTAAATGTGCTGGATTCCAAAAGTGCGTCACGATAAAGCGTTCCGGATGCTGACTACCAAGCGCTAAATCACTTGGCTTTAGACCAGACGTATTGCTCGCAATAATGACATCTGACGACACAAGCGACTCGATTTTTTGATAGAGCTCATGCTTCATCGTTAATTTTTCTGGAATGGCTTCAACGATAAAGGTTGTATCCGCCAGTGCCTGCTCTAAATCATCGTGATACGAAATTAATGGTGTAATGTCTGATGTTGCTTGAAGTAAACCCTCCTCGACCATGCGCTCAGCCTTCTCTGCAATACCCTGCTGTGCACGCGTTAGCTCCTCTGCTGAAATACCGTATAATACGACTGGCTGTTTCGCCCAAGCTATCGCTAGCGCAATCGAATGCCCCATTGTGCCTGTCCCAATGACTGTTACGTGTTCTGTCATGTAAATTCCTCCTAAATACCAAGTCCAAGTGAGAATAAAATAATCGCTAAAATAAGACCGATAATCGGTACAATGACGGTCACCGCAGCCATTGCTGGATACGCATCTTTATATTCCTCGTTTGCAATCGAGCGAATCGTCGTTACGACGTAGCCGCCTTGCGGTAATGTATCAAGTGAACCAGATGAAATCGCAATCGTTCGGTGAAGTGCATCCGCATTGACACCCATATCTAAATAATGTGGTGCAAGCAGTGGCAGCGCTATCGTTTGACCACCTGAAGAGGAGCCTGTTAGACCAGCAATCACTGCGACCGCAATGGCACCACCAATTAATGGACTACCTGGAATATTTGTCATTAGATCAACTGCTGACTGGAATGAATCTGTCACCTTTACAACGCCACCAAACCCAACTACTGCGGCCGTATTCGCAATCGCTATAATGGCACCCATTGTTCCTTCTGATAGTGCGTTACTAATATTTTGGAAATACTTACGATTAATTAAATACGTCGCAACAATGCCACTCGTTAATGCAATAATTAATGCCGATGTGCCTAATTTATCATGGAACACAAACGATAAAATCAATACAATCGCAAGTGGAATCATGCTCATTAATGGATTCGGTAGCGCGCGTGAGGCATCATTAACGGGGTCACTAGCTCGTCCAACAAAGCCTTCACCCTTCGCAACCGCTTTCAAAACTAAATGCTTAATCCAAATGTAACCACCAACTGCCATAAAGATTGCAACAATAATGCTGACCTCCCAGCCTGCATATGGTGATGTGCCTAAATATTCAATCGGAATCCAGTTTTGAATTTCCGGTGAACCCGCTGACGTCATCGTAAATGTAACCGACCCTAGCGCAATAACCCCCGGGATGAATCGACGTGGATAATTGGCCTCACGGAATAAACTAACTGCCATCGGATACACTGAGAAAGCAACGACGAATAAGCTGACGCCGCCATACGTTAAAATCGCACAAGCTGCGACAATAGCTAAAATGGCTTTTTTAACGCCTAGCTTCTCAACAACCCATTTCGCTACTGCATCTGCAGCACCACTATCTTCCATCACCTTACCGAAAATAGCCCCTGCTAAGAACATTAAGTACCATGAACCTACAAATCCGGTAAACCCACTCATATAATTACTAACAAAGTTTGGATCTCCCTCTTTTACTAACTGTGGAAAGAGAGGAATGCCATTTAATAACGCCACAAATAATGCCGTTAATGGTGCAGAAATTAATAAATTTACACCACGCACTGTTAAATAAATAAGAAGTAACAGCCCGCCTACCATACCAATCATGCCAATCATCGATACACCTGCTTCCTTTAATAAACTATTTTTTAAAAAATTTACATTCAGTGAAGCAACAATCCTGTTCAATAAAGTGTTGCCCTCTGTCTTTATTTGTATACAGCGATTGTAGTGTATCAACTATAAAAATACAATATATTCTCGAAAAAACATCTTTTTATAGAAATAAACATCTTTTTTGTCTATTTTATTATACAAATATGTAGTTTTTTATCTACACTACTATTTCCTTTTTCACCATTTTAAAACATAAAAAAGGAATAATACGATTGTGAGCCCTAAATGTCTAAGACAATATCAAAGTAAAAAGACACTTAGAGATGTATCATTTATAGTTACAAGAGTGAAAGGCCCCTCTGAAAAGCAATCAGATGAAGTGACATCGCACAAGTATGAACAAGCGGAAAAAAATGGCGTTATCAGGAGCATGTCCCTCAAAGGCACGCTTGCTGATAACGCCATTTTATCTTGAAATGTTTTGAGAACGACAAATAAGGTTGTCGTTCAAACCGTTAAGAAGACATCAACTACGATAATCATACGCGAATTTTGGCAAAGTTAAACCACCTTTCTCCAGTTGAATACCGAAAAAAGATGGTTAAACAAGAATTTGACGGCAACTCCTAAGGGGCCCCCAGGAAAGCGTCCGTCAAATTCAATTGAAGAATATTGGCCTTTTCTTTGTCTCACTTTCATGGATCAACGCGATTAACCATTCCTTCTACATGACCTAAAGGCAAATTAGAATTCTAATTCGCCTTCCCAAGCGCTCATGCCGCCTTCCATGTTTGTCACATCAAAGCCTTCGCTATCTAAGTAAGACGCTGCTGTAAAGCTACGACCACCTGCATGACATACGATAATGTATGGTGTTTCTTTATTTAATTCGCCTTGACGATCTGCAATTTGACCTAGTGGAATGTGAATTGCACCTGGGATTACACCATTTGCTACTTCATCATCTTCACGTACATCGATTACATTTAATGCTTCATTTGCATCGAATTTGTCTAATACTTCATTGGCTGTAATGTTTTTTAATGCCATTGTTAATATCCCCCTTTAATTGATTCGTCTTAACTATACAAAAAAAGCCGATACCCCGCAAGGTAATCGGCTTAATTTTATTCTTCCGTTAACTCAACAGACTTCGCTGGTGCGAATGTTGAAATCGCATGCTTATAAATTAAATTTTGTTTTCCCTCTGCTTCTAAAAGTACAGTAAAGTTATCGTATGAACGAATTGTACCTTTCAGTTGGAATCCATTTAATAAAAACACGGTAACGAATACCCCATTTTTACGCAGCTGATTTAAATATGTGTCTTGTAAATTCGCTGGCTTCATGAACTGACATCCCCCTCATCTTCCAATTAATCTATTCTACACAATAGGTATACCCCTATTTATTGGAAAATATCCTTAAAAACCGCTTCTTTTGCAGTAAAAGAATCATACCACGTAATATCCATTTTATTGCGGAAGTAGGTCAATTGTCGTTTAGCATAACGACGAGAGTTTTGTTTTAAGTTTTCAATCGCCTGCTCAAATGTTTCGCGGCCATCAAAATAGTCATACAGTTCCTTATAACCAATCGCGCGAATTGCCTGTACATCGCGAATATCGCGGTCATATAAGTCACGCACCTCATCGACAAGCCCTTGCTCTAGCATCATATCTACACGTAAGTTAATACGCTCATACAATTTTTCACGGTCCATATTAAGGCCGATAATTAAATGATGATATAATGCCTTTTCCCCTTGATGCTGTGCGTCATTCGATTTTTTGACATCGCTATGCTCAGCCATTTCTAGCGCACGAATGACACGACGTGTATTATTCGGATGAATCGTTTTCGCTGTCTCAGGGTCTACCGCAGCAAGGCGCGCGTGCATTGCCTCAGGTCCTACTTGTTCAAGCGCTGTGTAATACGCCTCACGTACGCCTTCATCGATCTTTTCTTCCGTAAAACGAAAATCATACAGCACTGCTTGCACATATAAGCCTGTACCACCAACGATAATTGGCATTTTACCGCGCGCTTGAATTTCTGTAATTTTTTCACGTACCGCCTGTTGATAATCTGCAACAGAAAAACTATCTGTCGGCTCTAAAATATCGAGTAAATGATGCGGCACGCCGTCCATTTCCTCTGGCGTAATCTTTGCGGTACCGATATTTAAATCGCGGTATACTTGCATCGAATCGCCATTAATAATTTCTCCATCGAGCTTTTTAGCAAGCTCGATGCTTAGTGCAGTTTTGCCGACTGCCGTTGGTCCGACAATCGCAATCACATCATAGTTGTTGTTCATAAATCTTTTTCTCCAGCCATTTCAAAATCGTTTGATAGATTAGTTGATTATTTGTTTCGTTTAAAATTTCATGTCGCATACCATCAAAAAGATGCACGCTTAGCTTTGAAATGCCCGCATCATAATATTGACGCGCCACTTTCCAAACGCCTTTGCCATAACCACCAATCGGATCATCACTCCCGCTAATGA
Organism: Kurthia populi; assembly: GCF_042686175.1. Classification (NCBI taxonomy): domain Bacteria; kingdom Bacillati; phylum Bacillota; class Bacilli; order Caryophanales; family Caryophanaceae; genus Kurthia; species Kurthia populi. The sequence goes on from NZ_JBHUOR010000041.1 coordinate 44,451, forward strand.
GGAGCATAGGCAAGTCCTTACGAATTTTCGCGACTTCTGTTGGACGAGATGCCACTTCAAAGCCTTCCATAAAATCCGCATAAAACTGATTTGTTGACGTATAGTTGCAATACGGATCTTTTAAATAGGCCGCGACTTGCGCCCGATCCGTTGACAACCAGTCCTTGGGTGTTTCGGCGTTTTTTATTTTACGATTATTACTTGAGCCGCCTAATCGGTCAATTAGCTTAGCCTCGGTCGCTTCTCCGTCTCGCTTCGCTAAACGTTTCGCCAGTTGCGCAGCTACTTGATGAATTGGTGAATGCACAAGCGTCCCCATAATGATTACCTTTTGAATCGTATCACTATACAGTTCAATGAAACGACGTGTTACAATCGAGCCCATACTATGCCCCAATAATATCGGCTTTGGCAAATCGTAGCGTGTACGCAACGTCATCATGACGAAATGCACGTCTTCGACTACTTTATTAAAGCCATCTGTCGGGCCATAATAACCGAGCGGTGTATGATTGAGTTCTGCATTTTCCCCATGTCCTCGGTGTGAATGCAAGCCCACGACATAGCCATTTGAAGCGATATAACGCGCAAAATCATCATAACGTCCATGATACTCTGACATCCCATGCAGAATATGCAGATAGCCCTTTTGCTCACCCTCGGGCATATATACAGCGGTTGCTAATTGATAGCCATCCGGTGTTGTCAAAATAAATTCTTCTTTACGCATACGTGCCATCCTTTGCAAAATGTGCGGCATCATGCAGTAACTCTTCTACTTCTAAACGATAACGCTCTTTTTCCGCTTCACTATAATGTAGTAAATCGGCCATCAATTTTTGGACACCGTCTTTGTAGTTGTGCACGCTATCAATATTGAAAAACATACGACCTGTACGATGTACAAGTACATCAGACGGGCGATACGCAAATTCATGCTCCACTGCATACACGACCTCTGCATAAATATCTGCTGGCAATCCAAACGTATCCTCCGGCATTGCAGCGATAATTTTAAATAATTTGCTAACATTCGCACCGTATTTTTCGACTAAATGGCGTGCCTGCTTCGTTTCAAGACCTAATCCCTCACCATCTGCTGTTCGTTTTGCAACAAATGATTCAAACGTTTCTGGCGTTAAGCCCTCTGCACCTGCTAATGGTAAATGCTGCGTTTGACACGCTGCATAATGCTTAAACTGCTTACGCTTCGCTAAACGGTCAACAATGTCCTTTGCCATATGACGATAGCCCGTCAGTTTACCACCCGCAATCGTTAGTAGACCCGTTGGCGCCTCCCAAATTTCATCTTTACGTGAAATTTCAGAAGGGTCCTTACCATCTTCATAAATTAATGGACGTACCCCTGCCCAGCAAGATTCCACGTCTTTTTGTGTCACATGAACATCCGGGAACATATAATGAATCGTATCTAAAATATACGTAATGTCCTCTTGCTCAGCTACAGGCTTTTTCGGATCCTCATCATAAAATGTATCCGTTGTCCCAATATACGCCTTACCCTCACGTGGAATCGCAAATACCATACGGCCATCTGGTGTATCAAAATATACCGATTGATGGAGTGGGAATACGGATTGATCAATGACAATATGAACTCCTTTTGTCATACGAAGCTTTTTATTATTTGATACGACGTCTTTTTCACGAACTTTATCCGTCCATGGACCCGTTGCATTAATAACCGACAATGCTTCAATATCAATTGTACGTCCTGACACTTCATCTTTCACTTTCGCACCAGCTACACGCCCATTTTTATACGTGAACTCTTCCATTTTTGCATAGTTTAAGCAAATCGCTCCGAGCTCTACCGCTTTTTTCATTACTTCAATCGTCAAGCGTGCATCATCCGTACGGTATTCCACGTACAGACCGCCACCTTGTAGACCATCTGTTTTCAAAAGAGGCTCTTTCGTTAATGTTTCATCCGGTGACAACATGACGCGGCGTTCTTCTTTTTTCACTTGCGCTAATGTATCATACACTTTTAACCCAATCGATGTAGACAACGGACCAAATGTGCCCCCTTTATAAAAAGGTAGCAGCATACCAAGTGGTGTCGTAATATGTGGCCCATTTTCATACACAATCGCGCGTTCACGCCCTGTTTCTGCGACAACATCAATTTGTAATTGTTTTAAATAACGTAGTCCGCCGTGGACAAGCTTTGTTGAGCGGCTTGATGTCCCTGCCGCAAAATCCTGCATTTCCACAAGCGCTACTGAAAAGCCGCGTGATACGGCATCTAATGCAATTCCTGCACCTGTAATTCCACCACCAATAACGAGTAAGTCAAATGAATATTTTTCGAGTGTTTCAATCGTTTCTTGACGCTTTTTAGCTGAAAACATGAAATTCTCTCCCTTCAAATTTACATAACACGTTTAAACATTTTTTCAATTTCATACGTTCTAAAATGCACGACTACCGGACGACCATGTGGACATGTAAATGGATTCACACATTTTTTCAAATCGACTAATAAACGTTCCATTTGCTGTTTATCTAAGTAGTGATTCGCTTTAATCGACTTTTTACAGCTCATCATAATCGCTGCTGCTTCGCGAAGTTTTTTAATATCGGTTTTTCGCACAGTCAGCACTTGTTCGATAAGCTCTTCAATAATTTCCTGCTCCATTCCTTTTGGGAACCATACAGGATGCTCTCTGACGATAAATGAATGCTGCCCGAACTCTTCTAAAAATACACCTACTTCGGTCAATTCATCCATATGCTCAACTAATTTTAATGATTCATCAGCTGAGTAATGGAACGTCAGCGGTAATAATAGCGCCTGGCGTTCACCCGCGTTCACTTCACCAACCATATCCTTGAAAAACTCATATTTAATACGTTCTTGTGCGGCATGTTGGTCAATTAAGTAAAAGCCATCTTCACTTTGCGCAATAATATATGTGCCATGAATTTGCCCGACAATTTCTACCATCGGGAACGGCTCTTTAATCGGTGATGCTTCCGAAAATTCCTGTTCAGGCCAGTCGGTATTTTCCTCTAGCTGCTCCACTTGTTCGGCAGGCATATTGTGATTTTCACGTTCTCTTATCTGTTCCCATGTTTCCGGTTCGCTAAAACCTTTCTCAGCAGGTTCATTTAATTCATAACGCGGATTTTGCGGCGCTTCTAATATCGTTTCTGCCACGTTCTTGTGCGGTAATTCTTTTGGACGTGGCTTATCGCCAAATTGCTCAACAGCCGTTTTTTGATAATCCAAGCCTTTCCAAAAATTAATTTGCTCTGTTTGGGCCGCTTGCTTTTTCGGTTTCTTCATAATTTCAGGTGCTTGCATCGATGCACGAACTGCGTTGTGAAGAGACGTTTCAATAAGTTTCATTAAATCGCCTTCCTTACTCAGACGTATTTGCTGCTTCGATGGATGGACGTTAACATCTGTTAAAAAAGGATCGCCCTCAATATGCAGCACCGCAATTGGAAAACGGCCAATCGGTAAATACGTATGATACGCGTCAATAATCGCCTTTTGCACTGTATAATGACGCACCCAGCGTCCATTCACAAAAATCGATACATAGTTTTTAGAGGCGCGCGTAATTTCTGGAATTGTCGCATAGCCGGTCACTTTATAATCGGCGGTCTCGCCTTCAAAATGGACCATTTTTTTTGCATTCGCCAAACCATAAATCGCTGCTAGTACTTGGCGTAAATCGCCACGACCATTTGTTTTTAATAGTTCGTGGTCGTGATGTACGAGCTTAAAAGCAATTTGCGGGTAGCACAGCGCCAGGCGGTTCATTAAATCAATCGTATGCCCAAGCTCTGTTTGGATCGTCTTCATATATTTTAAGCGCGCAGGTGTATTGTAAAATAACTGCGCCACCGTAATATCGGTTCCTTTACGCAGTGGTCCTGGTCGCTTATTCACGACATGACCACCCTCTAATACAACTTCAATGCCACTATCGCCATTAGATGTAGCGAGAGTTACTTTTGATACCGATGCAATTGACGCCAATGCTTCACCACGGAACCCGAGTGTACGAATACGGAAAAGGTCATGTTCATTAATGATTTTACTCGTCGCATGACGCTGGAAGGATACTAAAGCATCCTCCTCATCCATGCCACTTCCGTTATCAATGACTTGAATCGACATCAAGCCCGCTTCCTCAAGTAACACTTCAATCGATGTACTGCCTGCATCAATTGCATTTTCTACTAATTCTTTCACAACAGAGGCTGGGCGTTCGACAACTTCCCCTGCCGCAATTTTATTCGATAGAAATTCATCCATAATATGAATCTTGCCCATATCGAATGCACTTCCTTTACGTTATTTTTTTAGCAATTGTTGCTGTAAACGGTAAACCATTTGCAAGGCATCCATCGGTGTCGTTCCAGAGATGTTCATGCCTCGTAATTCCGTTAGTACATCCTGCTCCTCTTGTGTCTGTTCTTCAAATAGCGATAGCTGTGCAGAAGGTTCTGCTACGGCCGTTGCGCTCGCCACTTCGACAATACGCTCGACTGGCACCTCAACGATACGTTCAACCGGTACTTCGACACGCTTTTCAACAATGCGTTCCACTGGTACTTCAATGCGTTTTTCAACGATTTTTACATCGCCATCATTTTGCGACTCGAATTGTTCAAGTAACACATGCGCACGTTCGATAATTTCCGTTGGTAAATCGGCAAGCTGTGCCACATGAATCCCATATGACTTATCAGCTGGCCCTTCTTTTACTTTATGCAAGAATACAACACGACCATCCTGCTCTGTTGCAGAAACATGTACATTACGTAAATGCGACAGCTGCTCTTCTAGCGACGTTAGTTCGTGATAGTGCGTTGAGAATAATGTATTTGCGCCAATATGGTCATGAATATATTCCATCATGGCCTGTGCTAAGCTCATGCCATCATACGTTGACGTCCCACGACCAATTTCATCAAATAATAATAAACTACGAGACGTAGCATTCATGATGGCATGTTGGGATTCAAGCATTTCCACCATAAATGTCGATTGACCACCTGCTAAGTCATCAGCTGCGCCAATGCGCGTGAAAATCTGGTCGGTAATCGGTAACACTGCCTCATCCGCTGGTACATAGCAGCCCATTTGTGCCATGACCGTAATAAGTGCTACTTGACGCATATACGTTGATTTACCCGACATATTCGGACCTGTAATTAGCATCATATTTTCCGCTTCATTGAGCACACAGTCATTTGGTACATACGTTGATTTATTCAACATTTTTTCAACAACCGGGTGACGCCCGTTGATGATTTTTAGTGCGCGGTCTGCATGGAATACCGGCTTCACAAAACGATATTTTTCCGATACCGTCGCAAACGCTGCATACACATCTAGCTCACTAATTTGTGCTGCAATTTTTTGCAGACGACCAATGTATTGCTTCATCGTCTCACGGATTTCTGTAAATAATTTATATTCTAAAACAGCACTTTCTTCCTCTGCATTTAAAATAAGCGCTTCTTTTTCTTTTAATTCCTCTGAAATATAACGCTCTGAATTCGTTAACGTTTGCTTGCGCTCATAACGAGATAAATCCGCTAAATGAATATTTGATTTCGTAATTTCAATATAGTAGCCAAATACGCGGTTATAGCCAATTTTTAAGTTTTTAATGCCCGTACGCTCACGTTCTTTTTTCTCTAATTGCGCAATCCAGTCCTTACCATTACGTGAGGCATCACGTAGCTCATCAAGACGTGTATTATAGCCTTCGCGAATAACATCGCCTTCTTTAATTGAAATCGGTGGATTGTCTGTAATCGCTGTTGCAAGATAACGCTCAATATCCTCACATAAATCCAGTGCCTGGCCAAGAGCTACTAAATTATCACGTCCTGATTCTAGTAATTGCTTTTGAATCGCCGGTAGCTGACGTAGTGAATCACGTAGCTGAGCTAAATCACGACCACCTACACTACCAAAAGCTACACGCCCTACAAGACGCTCTAAATCATAAACATTTGTAAATAACTCTTGTAATTCCATGCGTAAAAAATATTCTTCAAGTAATGCTGTCACAACGCCAAGACGTTTTTCAATCGCCTGCTGATTGGCTAGTGGTTGATGGAGCCATTGTTTTAATTTACGACCACCCATTGCTGTGACCGTTTCATCTAGTAGCCATAACAGTGTACCCTTTTGGTCACCACCACGTAATGAGTGGATTAACTCTAGATTACGTTTTGAATGCGTATCAATATTTAAGTATTGCTCGACTTCTTGATAATTAAACGGTTGAATATGTGCGAGCGAGCGCATTTGTGTACGCTCAATATAACGTAATAGCTTGTAAATCGTCGCATGAAGATCATCAGGTGATGCAGTTGTATACATTGCCCCGTTTTCTGCACTCATTGCATCCTCTTCAATTGATAGCACAATCGAATAAACATCTGCGAGTTCCTTTAACTCATCGAAAAAAGCATCGGACACCACGAGTTCACGAATGCCAAGTGACTGCAGCTGCTGCATCAGGTCATCATTTGCACCGTCAACATAGGTTGCTGTTGCTTCACCTGTAGAAATATCTAAATAGCAAAAGCTATAACGTGCGCCAATTTTTTCAGCCGCCGCAATGAATAAATTCGTTTTACCATCCATGCCCTTGCCTTCCATTAACGTCCCTGGTGTCACGACTTGTACCACTTCGCGTCGCACGACACCTTTCGCTTGGCGTGGGTCTTCTGTTTGCTCACAAATGGCTACTTTATAGCCTTTTTGCACAAGCGCCTCAATATAGCCCTGTGCCGAGTGATGTGGGACTCCACACATTGGAATGCGCTCTGGTGCCCCAGCATCTTTCCCCGTTAATGTAATTTCAAGCAACTGCGATGCTTTTGTCGCATCGTCAAAAAACAACTCATAGAAATCGCCTAAACGGAAAAAAACAAACGCGTCTTTATAATCTTTTTTTATATTAATGTATTGTTGCATCATAGGTGTATATCCCATAATCAGTTAAAACCTCGCTTCTACTTTCATTGTTCTTTTATTATATCAAAATTAGCAGGTGAAAAAAGGAATACGTGTTATGATGGAATTTGAAGAGGGAGTGAAGAAAATGCTTGTAACAGGTTCAGTTATTGCCATGTTAGCAGTTGTTATTGGTGCATTTGGTGCACACGCGTTAAAGACTCGATTTGAAGGAACAAATTACGGGGAAACGTGGGAGACGGCTGTTAAATATCAAATGTATCATGCACTTGGTCTTATTCTTATCGGCATTCTACAATTCGATACATTACTTGGTGCGCAGTCGATTTTTTCAACAGCAAGCTGGCTAATGGTCATCGGGATTATTTTATTCTCAGGTAGCTTATATGTACTCGCACTCACAGGAATTAAAAAACTTGGTGCAATTACACCACTTGGCGGTCTATGCTTGATTGCCGCTTGGCTTTGCGTCGCAATTGGCGTAGCATAATAAAAAAGAGGCGAGGGACGTATCCCTTGCCTCTTTTTTATTGCAGTAAAAGATTATTCAGCTTCTACGTCTGATTCAGCTTCTACATCTGTATCCGCATATTGTTCTTCAAAATCTGCAATTAAGTTTACAAAGCCTCTAGGTTCTTCTAGCATACCTAAGTGACCTGTGTTTGTTAACATCATTTCTACGTATAAGTTGTCTGTTTCAACAGGCTCTACGATTGTGTCCTCTTTACCTTCGATGACAAGGATTGGTGTTTCCGTTGTATCTAGTAATTGTTGTTGGTTCGGACGTTGTTTCATTGCTTCAAGCGCTGCAACTAAACCTTCTTTTGTAGCACCATTTGCGATTTTTTTAGCAAACTCGACATCAGTAGGTTTTGCATCTTTTTTGAAGAATTTCGTAATTGTGTAATCAACATAGTGCTCAACACCTTGTTTAGTGATGATGGCTTGTTGGTCATTACGTTTTGATTTTGTAAGCTCGCTGTCAGCAGCTGGTGAAGAATAAGCTAATACCGCTTTTGTAATTGGCATTAATTGTTTTTCAAGTGCTGCAAGTGTGATATACCCACCTAGTGAGTGGCCCACCCAAGTTGCTTCCTCGATACCTTCTTCTTTTAACACGTTTACGATTTCTTGTGCATAATCGTATACTGTGTACGCTTCTTTTTCCATTACGCTTTCACCATGTCCCGGTAGATCCACAGCAATCACATCAAAACTTTGTGAAAGTGGTCCAATCACGCGGTCAAAAATGGCTGTGCTTCCTAAAAATCCATGGATTAGAACAAGCGGTGCGCCTGTTCCTTGTCGTGTATAGTGTAACATAGCATAGCTCCCTTCAAACTTCCTATATGCTTGTGTATTCCCTACTTTAATTTTGATGAAAACTAACTCGGGTAAATTTGTATTCTAAATTGCATAACGCAACCATACTATAATATAACAAAATTCATCGTCTAATAGGGAGTTCGAGCAGGATTTCTTCTAATTTTCTTAAAAAACATCTACTTTCATATGTTGAAATTTTCATGGAAAATACATAATTTTGAAATTACCTTATAAAATTGGTTATTTTTTGTATCGTTTACGCACATCTAAAATCGACATTTCTTTTAATACGTCTTGCTCCTGTGCTTTCATCCACGTATAAACGGCGACATGAAGTGGTGTCGTTAATCGGTTTCGTTTCACCTCTTGCTTGCGCTCAATAACTTCCTTCACCGTACGTAGCTCTTTCCACACTGTGTAAAACGGCAACTTTAATTTTGTCATAAAGCCCGCCGCATCTTCTAAAACATAACCTTCCATTTCAAGTGTTAGATCATTTGTCACACGTAAATACCATTCATAGAAGCTTAACCAATCCGCAAATTCAGCCATCACCTGCTTCACTGGTAGCGCAAAGGTTTCCGCAAAGCGTACAACCTCATCATAGGGTAGCTTTTCATAGGCAACACTGCGACGCACGATGTCTAATAAAATGAGGCGGTCTGTATCGTAGTCAATAATATGTGGATCTTCTTGAATTTTAATGACCTCAAATACGAGCGCTACATTTTCATCATGCAAAAAGCGTTTTACCGCTTCGCGTTGTTGCGGCTGGACTTGTTTTTCAAATAATTCCTTCACCCATTCGGAATGCATACCATCGATTCGTGATTTCGACGTATAAATGAGCGCATCACTCATCTCGTCATAGCCAACAGTGCCTAGGAAGCCATTCTCTTTTGAGTAAGCGACAACCGGGAATGTTAAATTTTCAGCTAGTGTATCCATTTTCGTGTCTTCTCGCTCGCCAATATTGAAAAATTTATTGTAGGAACGTGCGACAATTTTTTCGTTCTTCGTATTAATAAATAACCCACGTGCTTTGATATTAAGCGCATCCCAAGCACGCTCTGTAAATGCCTGTCTCGTAAAGTTAAATGAAGAAATATGACCGTCCATCGGTTTTTCTTGCACAAGCTCATGTGCACGTAAATACGCAATAAATTCATCCTCTGGTACATCCTCTTGAATCGTGGTCACCGTATTGTCTTCCGACAGCTCATACACATCATTTTTAATTTCAAATGTCTCAAAACCGTCTTTAGATAACGTCATTGCACGAAGATACTGTCCCTTTTCTACCTGGCCTTCTAAATTAAATGTATGCGATGTTGCCTGTACTGGTAAATGATATAAATTACGATGACCATGCACCTGATACGTCGTTTCATGCTGTTCCCATAAATGGTCTACATCTAAGCTATAAGAACCAACACCGTATACAAATTGACGTGTCGGCATCAAATGTAAATCCTCTGGCATTTTCGGTATGCCTGCATGGGTAACAAGCACCTCCTGATTATCATACGTATAATATACGACCTGACGCAGACGACGACAAAGCTGGCGCACGTCTTTTTTCGATATATTTGCCGCTTCTAGTTGCTCCTTCGTCGGTCCAAAATTGCCCCCACGGATTTCCTCATCATTCGCCCATGCCTCTAAACTCTTCTCATGGTTACCGCGTAGTAGGACGACATTCGGCTGCTCGTACACCGTTAATAAAAACTGTAGCACCTCCACGTTTTCAAGGCCACGGTCTAAATAATCCCCAACAAAAATATACAACTCATCATCGTGTAGCTCGCTGTTTAAATACTGCTGAAGCGCCGTATAACAGCCGTGAATATCCCCAATATGATGAATTTTTTGCCACTTATTATAGTCAGTTGGCGAATAGGTAATGGCCTCACGAAATTCATGTGGCTTCAGTGTTGTAATCCAGTTCGGCAATGGTGTCGTTTGGATTTGATCATGAACAGTCATAACGGCAGCATCTGGCACATGCTTATACGTCGCACGCATTTTATTTTGTTTTAATACTACGTCAAGTGGCACATCTGAAAAATCGACAGCGTATGTACGGTAGCGATAGTGCTGTGCTAATTTTTTGTAGCGTGCTAGCGTCTTACTATTGGCATGCGTCGCATTGACGACAACAAACTCGCCTCGCTTCATACGCGTTTCTAATAAATCGAATAATAAATCCCACACACGGTGGTCATTTTTTTGACTAATCGTTAATTCTCCTGCGTCATTCATTAAGGGCCCTTCAAACATTAATCGAATCGTATCTGATGATAATGTATATGGTTCTAGACCCTGCTCGGTAATAAATGTGTCTTTTCCTGCGCCCATTGCTCCGCGCAGTAATACTAATTGCTGCATGCTACGTCCTCCTTTATTTGCTGTTCCAACGTAATCACTTATGTATTGATTAACTTCCTATAATACACCAAAATATCAAAAAAAATACAAAAATAATAAAATCGCCATAAAAAAGAGACTGGGACAAAACACGTCATGTTCCTTTTTTAGCGTTCGCAACGAAAAACCGGAACCGCGCCACCGCGCGATTCCGGTTTTTCTTACGCTCCTATGAGAGGTGATTTCTACACGTATGTCAAAGCCTCGTTGTTGCTATTTTTCTAGATGATCTGCCATCGTCTTCGCGACAAGCTGTAGTAATTCGTTCACATCTTTATGAACGCCCTTAAACTGGTCTACAATTGGCATATCATCAATCTCTTGCTGAAGTGCATCAATTTTCGCTTCAACCTCATGCTGTGCAGCATATTTGCCGTAATGTTGTAAATTGACCGCTTGCTTCTGCAGCAGCTTAATTTCCGCAATTTTTTTTTGCACTTTTTTATTATTATTTAACTGCGCTTCTGCACGTTTGAAAAATGCTACTTCTTCGCTCTGTTCGATTTGAGCAGCAATTTGCTGTGCCTTGCGCTTAATGTCCTCGTTTGAAAAACGTTCAGGCATTAAACCTCCACCTTTTCCACAACCTCTACGAACTCACCATTTAATGAATACATTTTTGCGTCTGTCACACGTACAAGTACACGCTTGCCAATCACTTCTTTTGGTGCGCGGAAGTTGACTAATTTATTGCGACGCGTATAGCCCGCTAAGACATCTTTATTTCGTTTACTTTCGCCGTCTACTAACACTTCAACAACTTGGCCCACATAAGGTTTTAACGCCTTTTCGCTATATTCTCCAACGACCGCATTTAAACGCTGTAAACGCTCTTTTTTTACGTCCATCGGTACATTATCTGCCATTTTTGCAGCAGGTGTGCCCTCACGCGGAGAATAAATATAGGTGAAGGCCATTTCAAAGCCCACCTCACGATAGAGTGATAACGTTTCTTCAAATTGCTCTTCTGTTTCATTCGGGAAGCCAACGATAATATCCGTCGTTAACGCAACATCCGGAATCGCCTTCTTAATTTTAGCAACTAATTCTAAATAACGCTCGCGTGTATACTTACGCGCCATGATTTTTAGCATACTTGTTGAGCCAGATTGTACAGGTAAATGAATATGCTCGACTAAATTACCTTTTTTCGCTAACACATCAATCAAGTAATCATCAAAATCACGTGGATGACTTGTCGTAAAACGAATACGTGGTACATCAATGGTACGAAGCTCATCCATTAAATGGCCTAAGCCATATTCAAAACCTTCTAAATCCTTACCATACGCATTGACGTTTTGACCAAGCAACGTAATTTCTTGATAGCCATGTGCGGCTAACTCGCGTACTTCCTGAATAATATCTTGCGGTAAACGACTACGCTCTTTCCCGCGTGTATACGGTACGATGCAGTACGTACAGAACTTATCACAGCCGTACATAATGTTTACCCATGCCTTTGTACCACCATTACGCACTTTTGGCATGTTTTCGATGACATCGCCCTCTTTTGACCATACATCGATGACCATTTCTTTTGACATATACGCTTCATTTAAGATTTCTGGTAGCTTATGAATATTATGGGTACCGAAAATAATATCGACCTGATCATATGTTTTTAAGATTTTATTAACGACCGCTTCCTCCTGTGACATACAGCCACAAACGCCAAGTAATAAATCAGGATTTTTCGTTTTTAATGGTTTTAAATGACCCAGCTCACCAAACACACGATTTTCCGCATTTTCACGAATCGCACATGTATTCAGTAAAATCACATTAGCCTCGTTAACATCCTCTGTTGCTTCGTATCCTAGACTTTCAAAAATTCCTGCCATCACTTCAGTATCATGGACATTCATTTGACAGCCAAAAGTTTGAATCATAAATTTACGGCCATTGCCCATGCCTTTAAATTGCGCATTAATTGAAAATTGCTCATACGCAACCTCTTCTTTACCACGCTTTTTCGCATCTTTTAGTGAAGGTGCTTGAAAATAAGCACTATAGTCCTTTGTCGGTTGTAGTGGTTTGAACGGCTTCGCCTGCTCGTTCATGTTACGTTGTTCTTCGTTCATTATTTTATCCCCCTCAAAATCATCCCTCTTATTATACGGAATTCAGCGAGGTTTGGAAATGATTTACGGCAAGTACAACTGCTTCATACTTTTATAATCAACTTTACCGGTATGCAAATGCGGTAGCTCTTCGACGCTTTCGACTTGTACATAGTTGGCATGCAAGTTATAGAGCTGGCATAAAAAGCGCTTCACACGTGATGCATCGCCGTGTTCAATTACCGCGACAAGTTGTTGGTCATTACCTACACAGGCGACCGTTACACCAAATTTCTTCGCGACCGTCTTTTCAACATCATGTAAATTAATGCGTAGCCCTTTAATTTTAATAAAACTTTTCATGCGCCCAATTAAGGTCGCATAGCCTTCCTCATCAATTGTTGCTAAATCGCCAGTCGGTAAACAGCCGGCATATTCATCGCCGTTTGCAAGATCTCTCGCCTCTGTTGCATAGCCCATCATGACATTATCGCCGTAATAATATAATTCACCCGTATCCGCTAGCTCAAAGCGGCCGCCGGGCACTGGGATACCAATTGTGCCTAATTTATCCGCAAGGCGCTCATACGGGACGTACGCGATGCGTGGTGCCGCTTCCGTTTGTCCATACATGACATAAAACTTGCGATTCGTTGCAACCGCGTATTGATTAAATTTATCGACTAAATACACATCTAAGTGACCGCCCGCTTGCGTCAATGTTTTTAATGACGGCAAATCCATATCAACAAAGCCTAAACGATTTAATAATTGATACGTAAACGGCACACCTGCAATCGACGTCCCTTTAAATTCATTCACAAAATACCAAAATGACGGGAGTTTCACGCTTTTAGACGTCAATAATAACGTCGCCCCTACTTGTAAATGACTATTCACAATCGAAATGCCGTACGAATATGATAATGGTAAATTAATGACGGGACGCTCGTGCTCGTCTAGTTCTAAATAGTCGACAATCGACTCGGTATTTGCTTGTATATTTTTATACGAGAGGCGCACGTATTTTGGGCTTCCCGTCGTACCCGATGTACTTAATAGTAGCGCTAAATCTTTATGAACCGAATAGGTTGGTTGTTGACGTTTTTTGAAAAACTGCTCGGTAATCTCTTCGTAGGCATCATGCGTCGTTGCACCGAGTAAAAAAGCCGGCTCATAATGCGTCACGATATTTTCAAGCATGGCTACCGCTAAGTCATCATTTATGAGCATCACTGCATGACCCGCTTGAAGTGCCGCTACATAATGGACAATCGTTTTATAATCATTGCGGCAAATAATGCCGACAACTACTTTCTTTGGTGTCTCTAACATCGCGACAATTTGTGCGACATCCTCAGCTAGTTGCTCATACGTGTACGCCGCTGTCGCTTTTTGAACAGCAATTTTCTCCGATGGTTGAATGTCAAAAAACATCGTTCTTCCCCCTTATCACAATTCCTTTGCTTTTATTTTAATGGAAAAATTTTGATTTTCCTATAAAAAAAGAGAAATCACGAAGATTTCTCTTTTTACATGCCTATTCATTGACCGCTACTTTTCTAGCACTTGCCATCTCACGCCATAAAAAGACAATGTAGCGCGCCGTTACGTAGAGCACCATGACTGTTGCAAACGTTATTTCAACAACAATCACAGTTGTTACGATAGGACCTGTATAGCCTAAATAATGCACGGCATTTGTCAGTGCTGTCGCACAAATGACCAGTGGGAATGTAAACGCCGCATAACTCGGAAAAAATGGTAGGCGTAATAATTGAGGAAGCTGTGTTAGCACAAGCACATATAATAGCTGTGCAATGATAACTAGTGTTAAAACCATCGTCGTTGAAGCCGCTTTAACATGCGCTAAGTATCCTGCTAATGTCAGAGATACAGGCGCACATAAAATTGTAATTAACGGCAAGGTCGGCACCTCTAAATTACGCATCACGAAAATACGTACGAGCATGAGCGGTACAAGAATAATCACAAACGTAATACAGCTATAAAAAACGATATCCATTAATGCTGGCGCACGTCCACCAGCCGTTAGTGGCATAATGCCCATACCGATATACATAATAAACCAGCTCGGATAAATATGAGAAAGTGTCAACGCCGTACGTAATACGAAGCGATACGTAAAATACAGCATCAATACAAAATGCAGGACAAGGGCAAACCACCAAATATTTTCCCATACAACTATTGTATCCATATACAAACTACTTAACACCATTAACGCCATTGTGAATGTCGGTGACACTGCAGCAATTAAAGGGTTTTTCATTTCTTTTAAAACGCGTTCTGGTGCTAATACAATCTTTAATAATAGTCCGCTTAAAAAGACAGCACCCATAAAAATAAGGCCATTGGCAAACCATGTTAGCTCGAATGTTTTTACTAATTTAGCGAGCGAGAATAATGCAAGCATAACACCGCTAATTGGAATCGGTATCGCACGAATAAGTTGTTTCATTGTTCATCACGTCTCCTTGATGCTTTCAGTATACTAAGAACTTTACTATTTTAAAAATACATAATTAAAATTATAATTATTGGTAAATCAAATAATTAGGATGTGATTCCATGCTTGAACAACTTCATGTATTTGTAAAAGTATATGAACAACGAAATTTTACAAAAGCCTCCGCACTATTATTCATTTCACAACCAACGATTTCAACAAAGATCAAACAACTTGAGCAACAATTAAATACAACATTCTTCATTCGTAAAGGTCCCAAAAGCCTCGTACCAACTGAGGCCGCCCATACCTTTTATCAATATGCGCTACGTACTATTGATGACTACGAACAGACGTTGACACAACTGCATGGTAAAAAGCGTATACGTTGCCATATTGGCTGTTCGAATACGATTGCGGTCCATTACTTCCCGCAAATCTTCCCACAGCTTGTCGCCGCTTTTCCACATATTGATTTCATTTTGTCCTTATCCAATTCCGCGAAAGTAGCCGAAGGCGTGGCACAGCATCGACTAGATATTGGTCTAATCGAAAAGCCACTCGATACGCATCCGCTTCAAAAGACTATACTTGGTACAGATGAGCTCGTACTCGCTGGCAATCTAGAAAGTCCCTACTGGCTGATGCGTGAAAAACAATCAGGTGTTCGCTTTTTTAATGAACTCTATATTTCCGAACAAAATATTCATGCACAAATTATCGATACAAATAGTAATGAAATCATTACCGCACTACTGCAACAAGGCTTTGGTAAAACCATTTTGTCACGCATTAGCTTGCCAGAAAACATTCCCTTTCAGCAGCTGTCCACGCATTATCATCGACAACTTTTCCTTATTAATCGCGACGATCAAAATGATTTACAAGCTGTTTCAGCGATGATTGCAAAGCATTTCCAAACATAAAAAAAAGAGAGGGATATACATGAAAAAACAACCGCTCCTAGGAGCATAAGAAAAACCGGAATCGCGCGGTGGCGCGGTTCCGGTTTTTCGTTGCGAACGCTAAAAAAGGAAAATGACGTATTTTGTCTCAGTCTCTTTTTTATTACGATTACATAAATTCTTTCATTAACTCGTCTAATTTTTCTTCGCCTAATTCAAGATTGTCATAAGTTAATGCATTTTCTGAATAGCCTTTTACTTTTTCTTGGTAAGAAGCTGTTTCAGTATCTTGATAAATGATACCTGTTACAAGACCTTCATGCTTCATAACCGTTTGCATTGCTTGCTCACGGTTTGAAGAATCATAATCTTCAATATCACTTAATTTTGTTAAATGTTCTTTGAACCAATCATATGTGTTTACTTTATTATATGTCACACATGGTGAGAATACATTAATGAATGAGAAGCCTTTATGTTTCATCCCTTCTTCAATCATCGCTGTTAATTCTTTTAAATCTGTTGAGAAGCCTTGTGCCACAAATGTTGCACCTGATGATAAGGCTACTTCAAGTGGTTTTAGTGATGGCTCAATCGCGCCACCTGGTGTTGATTTCGTGATGAAACCAGCAGCAGAACGTGGGGATGTTTGTCCTTTTGTTAAACCATAAATTTGGTTATCCATTACAATGTACGTGACATCAATATTACGACGGATTGAGTGTACAGTGTGACCCATACCGATAGCAAATCCATCACCGTCACCGCCTGTTGCGATAACGTTTAAGTCACGGTTTGCCAGTTTTAGACCTTGTGCGATTGGTAGCGCACGACCGTGGATACCATGTAAGCCATATGCATTAATATAACCTGATAAACGACCTGAACAACCGATACCTGACACGACCGCTAATTCATGTGGTTCGATTTCTAGGTTTGCGGCAGCGCGTTGAATCGATGCTTGTACAGAGAAGTCACCGCATCCTGGACACCAGTTCGGTTTGATTGTATTACGAAAATCTTTAAATGTTACCATCTGGTAGCAACTCCTTTACACGACCTAACAATTCGTTTGGTAAGAATGGTGTACCATCGTATTTTGTTAAGTTGATGATTTTATCATGATGACCGACGTTTAACTTAATGATGCTCGCAAGCTGACCAGTCGCATTATTTTCAACAACAATAATTTTTTTCGCTTTTTCCATTAATGGCAGTAATTCTTTTGCTGGGAATGGATGAATCAAGCGAATATGTGCATGATTGGCTTTGATGCCTTGTTCATCTAATACAGGACGAATTTCTTCGATAGCACCGCGTGTAGAACCGAAACCAACGATTAATACGTCTGCTTCGTCATGTGGCGCATCTGTGTAAACAGGTGTCTCAAAATCAACATACTCTAATTTACGGAAACGTTTATCCATTTGCGCTTGGCGATTTGCCGGTGCTTCAGATGGTGTACCGATTTCAGAGTGCTCAACACCCGTCACATGGTGAATACCATATTTTTGACCAGGTACAACACGTGTCGATACGCCGTCTTCTGTCACTTCATAGCGCTTGAAGTAGGCTTTGTCTTCCATTTCCGGTAAATCACCTAATTCCAATTTACCGCGTTTAATCGATACTTTACTATAATCAAATGGTTCCACTGTTTGCTTACCAAGTGATAGCTGTAAATCCGAAAGAACGATTACTGGTAATTGTAATTGATCCGCAATATTGAATGCTTGAATCATATCGTAAAATGCTTCCTCACCTGTTGACGGTGCGATAATAACTTTAGGAATCTCACCATGTGTACCGTAAAGCATTGCAAATAAATCTGATTGTTCTTGTTTCGTTGGGAGACCTGTTGATGGACCACCACGTTGTGTATCAACGACAACAAGTGGAGTTTCTGTCATACCGGCAAGACCTAAACCTTCCATCATTAGTGATAGACCAGGGCCTGCTGATGCAGTGAATGCACGTGCACCACCATAAGAAGCGCCAATTGCCATTGTGACAGCTGCGATTTCATCTTCTGTTTGGACAACAAGACCACCGACTGTTGGTAGTTTTTTTGTTAAATATTCCATAATTTCAGAAGCTGGCGTAATTGGGTACGCACTCATCACGCGAGAACCTGCAGCTAATGCACCTAATGCCATTGCTTCATTCCCAATCATAAATAGACGGTGATTACCATCGCCTGGTTCTAATTCAAATTGACCTTCTGTATTCCCTGCTTCAACTAATAAATCATGCATTAATTGATGCCCTTGTGCGATAGCCTCCATGTTTTTCGCTACGACTTCTTCCCCTTTACGGCCAAAGATTTCGTCGACGACACTTTGGAATACGGTATCTTCTAAATTCATTAATGCCGCTGTAGCACCAATCGCTACCATGTTTTTCATTAATGTTGTTCCTAGCTCTTTTGCAGTCGCTGTGAACGGCACGATATACATTGTTGCCTCACAATCTTCAGGTTTTACTGGCTTAAATTTTGCATCTGCTAAAATAACACCATCTGCATGTAGCTCTTTATAGTTTACATCGATTGTTTCTTGGTCAAACGCAACAAGAATATCGTTATCATCTGGAATCGTATGCACCGTTGTTGTACGTACGTTAATTTTATTATTCGTATGGCCACCTTTAATACGAGAAGAGAAATGACGGTAGCCGTATAGGTGGTAGCCTAGACGGTTCATCGCTGTTGAGAAAATCTCACCAGTTGATTCGATCCCTTCACCTTGCTGCCCACCGACTTTCCATGAAAGTTGATGTAACATGTTTAAACATCTCCTTAAAACAGGGTATTTTATATATTTTTATCCTTCATAAGTTTATCACGAAGAAACGACAGAAACTATTGGAAATCCATGAAAAGAGAGAATTTCAGACCTTTGACGGAAAAATTAAGTTTGTTTTACATAAATAAACTTAATTTTCTTGTTTTTCATTCTTTTTATGTGTTTAAATTTTAAAAAAAGGGAATCATACTACTATACGAATAGAAGAACAACAATAAATATTACAAAAAAGCGAGGTGAAAGCTTCTACGCTACGCCGTAGAAGTAGCAATTATGATGAAAATTCTATGGATTCCCATCGCATTGTTTATTTTCTCACTAACAGCATATATGGTAGCTATTTGGGGTACTGACGGTGCAACAACATTGAAAATGCTCATCGGTCAAGGGGTTATGATTCCGTTCTTCTTCTTCGTTCTCTTATTCATTTGGCGATTTAATCAACAGCATAAAAAATCTTACACAGCTTAAACAATATAAAAAACGCAACGTTAAAGACATGAGTAACAAAAAGAAGAGGCTGGGACATAAGTGAAAATTCCAGCCTTTAATAGAGAAGGTGATGTCGAATTTGACATCACCTTCTCTATTTTTATGTATAAATTGGGAATTACCATTC